>JAGQJP010000465.1 GCA_020430585.1 Myxococcales bacterium
AGTTCGGCCCCTACCTCTTCAAGTATCTGACCAAGCGGCTCAAGGTCGATTCGAGCCTGCCGACCAAAGAGCAGGCGACCCAGGAACAGGTCTGGCTCAGCACGCTCACGGCTGCCGCCGTCGGTCTGGCCTATCTCGGCGATACGAGCTACGTCGAGAAGCTCAAAGAGGTGATGAAGGACAAGGATTATGGGCCGCGAATCAAGATGCAGACCATCGTCGCCTTGACCCACCTCGCCGGCCCGGCGAGCGTCGAGTTCCTCGCCGGCTTGATCCGTGACATGCGCGACAAGAACCCGAAGAAAGATCGGCGCTTCCGCACGCTGCGCTACAACTATTTCGGTCCGTTGGCGAAGATCGCCGATGTCGATGGCGCGAAGATCGCTCGTAAGCTGATGCAGGAAGAGGCGGACAAAGAGGTCAAGCGCGGGATGCTGCTCTCCGAACCGCTTCTCGAGGTCGCCGAGTTCTGCAAGACGCAGATCGATTGCTGGAAGCGGATGCTCTATTTCGACGTCGACGTCGAGCGAGCGAACTGCCGCAAGGACGAGAAACAGTGTCCGACGAAGATCCTCGTCCCGCAGAAGATCATGATGCAGGCCAAGGCGATGTTCATCGAACGCGGGAAGAAATGCGCCAAAGACCGCGGCTGTTGGACCAAGGTCTACGACGATCTGGTGGCGAGCACCGCCTTCAGCCGAGGCATGAGTCGCTTCAAGAAGCGCCTCGCCGCCCTGAAGAAGGGCAAAGACGCGCTGAGCGACCGCGCGCAGAAGACCCTCTCGACGAGCCTCGAGCGGCTGCCCGTACAGGTGCGGATGACGCGCAAGGACAAGCTCGAGTTCCGCCAACAGATCCGCGAGAAGGCCGCCCTGATTTTGGCGTTCAACAAGAACCATGAGCCCTCCGTGCAGGCGCTCCGCGGGTTCTTGAGCAACAAGGACGCCAATGTGCGCGACATGGTTCTCTTCGCTCTCGAGCGCCAGGCCGATAAGGGGGCGATTCCCTTGCTCGCCGAGCAGATCAAGAAGGAGAAGGGCAAGGCGGACCTCGAGTACATCGGCGATCGGATGCAGCTGACGATCGAGCGGCTGAAAACGGGCAACGGGACCGTCCAGCAGGCGCCCAAGACGAACGATGAGACGCCGAAGAAGGACGATGACGCTCCCAAGAAGAAGAAGAAACGGAAACGGCGCAAAAAGAAGCGGTGAATCATGCAACTCACTCGTCACGAGATCGACAACTTCGTCCGCTGGAATCCCGCTTCCGAGCGGGGGCACTACGAGAGCTTCTTTCTCAAAGCCAATGATCCGCAGTCGCGGCGCGCTCTGTGGCTGAAGTTCACGATTCTCAGTCCCGTGGATCAGCCGGACCACGCGGTGAGCGAGGTCTGGGCGATCGCTTTTGACGGCGATCGCGATCATCACGTCGCGGTCAAGCGCCGACAACCTGTCGAACGGTCGAAGCTCGGCTTCAACCGCTTCGCGCTGCAAATGGCCGACTGCGAGCTCGCGCCGGCCCGAACGAAGGGCTCGATCGAGCGCGGGGCGCACCGAGTCGAGTGGGATCTGACGTTTCTCACCGAGCAACAAGAGAGCTTGCATCCATTCCCCTTCGAGCGGATGTACGAGATGGGCTTTCCGAAGGCCAAGCTGAAGACCCCATATCCCGACAGCCGTTTCAACGGGCGCGTACGCGTCGACGGTGAAGAGTGGACCTTGGAGTACTGGAAGGGGATGCAGGGCCACAACTGGGGCGTCCGTCATACCGATCACTATCTCTGGTTGCACTGCAACGCCTTCGACGGGCTCGACGACACCTATCTCGAGGGCGCGAGCGCCAAGCTCAAGCTCGGCCCGGTGCACACGCCCTACCTGACCTTCTTCTGCCTGGTCCACCGCGGCAAGCGG
>JAGQJP010000466.1 GCA_020430585.1 Myxococcales bacterium
CAACGGCTCTTGGGGCAGGTCGGTGAGATCGCGGCGCAGGAGGAGGACCTGTCGTCGCTCTCGGCGCTCGCCACCGCACTCGTGACGCCGACGTTCGAGATCCGCGCGCTGGTCGGGCGGGCGCATTTTCTCATCGACGCGCGCGACGCGTACGCCGAGGCGCAAGAGTCGGCCGAGCGAGCTCTGGCGCTGGCGCGGCTGCATCACCTCCCGGACCAGAGCGCGCGAGCGCTCGAAGCGATCGGTGCGGCATGCCTCGCCAGCACGAACTATCGTCGTGCCGAGGAGGTGTTGGAGGAAGCGCGGCGAACCTGGGACGCGATCTCTCCCCGATCGGGCGACGGGCTGCGCGCCGCGACGACGCTCGCGGAGGTCTACTTTCGGAGCGCCTCGAGACAGCGCGCCCAGGATCTGCTCGAGGTGGTGCGCGAGCAGGCGAAGGAAGGTGGAAACACGCTGCTGCTGCACGATGCGAGCCTCCTGTTGGCCGGTATCGCCCGGCGACGGGCACGCTACGACGACGCGATCGAGCTCGGCGAGACGGCACGCGCGTTGGCGCAGCAAGCGGGCGAGAAACGACGCGAGGCACGCTCGACGATGGCGCTCGCGCTCTACCTCTGGCTCGCGCGCCAGTACCGCCGCTCGCACGAGATGTTCCTGGCGGCGCTCGAGATCGCTCGTCAGCTCGGCAACCGCCGCTCGATGCTCTATACGGCGATGAATCTCGCCGAGCTCTACGTCGAGGTCGGGCGCTACGACGACGCCCGGGCGCTGCTCGCCCGAGGACGCGCGCAGCTCAAGCACGTCGATTCCCTCTCGTTGGAGCTCTACTACCTGGCGACCCAGGTGCTGCTCGAGCTGGGCGCCGGGAGCGACGAGGGGGCGCGCTCGGCGGCCGAGCTGGTGATCCAGCTCCCCGCCAGGCCCGGCTTTCGAATGGAGCTCGCGTGGCTGCACTATGTCCTGGGACGGAGCGCCCTCGCCCGCGGCGAGCTCGACGGCGCCCGGGACCATCTGGCCAACGCCTCCGCGCTCTACGACGCCACGGACGATTGGGAAAACGCGAGCGCCGCGCAGGCCTACCTCGGCTATTGCCATCAGCTGTTGGGCGACGCCGACACGGCGCTCGCCCTCACCTCTGCGGCCTACGACTCTGCGCTGACCCACGGTCAGGGTGAAGCGATCCAGGCGGTGTTCTACGTCCACGCTCGTGTTCTCGAGTCGCTGGGCCACGTCGGGCCGGCCAGCGAGGCGCTGCAGCGAGCGTACGATGCGGTCCGGCACCAAACCGGTGCGCTCCCCGAGGGCTGGGAAGACGCCTTCGAACGCGACGTGCCGATCAACCGCGCGATCCTCGAGTGCTATCGCAGCCAACGCCGCTGTCTCACCGTCTCGCTTCCCGTGGCCGCTCCGCGGGGGGCGAACACGCGGCGGGAGGTGACGCTCGAGTGGACCCTGAGCGCCCCGGGCGACCAGGCGTACACGCGCAAGCCCGAGCGACGCCAGCATCGGCTGCGACGTCTTTTGGACGAAGACCGGGCCGCGGGGGCCGCACCCTCGGCGGGCGATCTCGCCCGCGCTCTCTCGGTGAGCGAACGCACCGTCGAGCGCGATCTCGCCGTGTTGCGACGTGACCAGAGTTGAGGTACGAAAGGCGGGCTCCAGGGTTGCAGCCGCTGTTCGGCCGCTTGTTTGACGACGGCGCGACGCGGGTTCCGCACCGTCGCGCTAGGAACGGCCTCGGCGCCCTCGTCGACTGCGCCCGCGGGTCGGTTCGCCGGTTCGCCTGGATTGGGACCGCTCGTTCCGTTCCGAGGGGCTCTGCGCTGGCGGATCGTCCGCGGCGACAGCTGGGGCGTCGGGGTTGCCGAGGGCGCGCCTCACCGCACCGGCTACGCTCTCCCTTTCAGCGAAACTCAATCGATGTGCGCCGCGCCACGTATAGACGGCGGTACCGTGTTGCACGGTGAGGGTGAGCCACTTCGCGTCCGATTCGATCGTCAGACTCGCTTCGCGCGGAAAGGATCGGCCCAGTAGCGAGAATCCCCAGACCGATTTCTCCACCACGATCGCGTGGGGCGTGATCGTGAGCGTCGTAACGGGAATCGAGCGGTAGCCAAACACGAGCGCGGGAATCCAGAGAGCGAAAAACAACACATTCGCTCCAACCGTGTCACTCGTGGTCGTGTCGTTGAGCGTCACCGCGGCAAGCAAAAACAACAGACTGTAGGCCACCACTCGCCGCCAAATGGGGGTCGTCCACTCCAAGCTGAGGTACCCTTGCGTGACCGCCGGTCGGTCGACCGGCGGGGGAACGCTCGAATCCTCGGCAGCGGCCGGAGCGGCGACCGTGACCGCGAAGACCCCTCGGCCTCGGCAGCCAAAGGTCGTGCAGCGGTTCCCGTTGGCAACCCAACACTCGCCGTGGTGCATCGTCCCGCACGCGGGACAACGGATCGCCTGCTGCGGCGGGACGAGCTCGTCGCGACAGAAGGGACAGTTTCGCGCGTCGGCGTTGGTCTCTGAGAGCTTTACGGTGACCCGGCTCAAGCTCGCCACCTCCTAGAGACGGCGACAGCCCAACCCTGATCGATCGTTGCGACGCCACCCCGGAGAGCATAGCACATTCGGCGTTGATCCGGCGGACCGTTGCGCTTGACGCGGCGAATCGCGGCGCGCTAGCATGTGCCATGCGCATCGTACTCCTCATCCTGTTGCTACTGCTCGCCGGATGCGTCGGCTCACGACGAACCTTCGATCTGGGCGACGCGAACAACGGCGCCGATAGCTGCTGTAATGACGGCGTCACCCCGACCCACGATCTCTCGCCCACCGCTGACGGGCTCGTCTCGAGCGATACCCCCGGCACGAACCAGTGCTTCGGCAACCGGATCATCGCCTGCAGCGGCGAGTCCGACTGTACGACGGTCGAGGATTGTCCCTTCGGCTGCAGCGGCGGCGTCTGCAATCCCTTCAGCTGTCAACCGGGGACGCCGACCTGTTCCGGCACGCTGGCCGGGACCTGCTCGGCCACCGGTGACGGCATCGAAAACAGCACCGCCTGCTCCCGTCGATGCTCGAGCGGGGCGTGCTGCAACACGCCGACAGCGGTCTACCTCGGCGAGACGCACCTGTGCGCCCAATTCGCCGACGACTCGACCGTCTGCTGGGGCAGCAACGCGGTGGGAGAGCTGGGGAACGGGAAGGTGAGCGCGACCATCTCCTCCCCGGCGCCGGGTCTGACCGCGCTCTCGGGCGCGAAGCTGCGCTCGCTGGCGCTGGGCGACGCCCACACCTGCGTCGTCTTGGCCGACGGCTCGGTTCAGTGCGTGGGGGTGAACTCCGACGGGCAGCTCGGCCGGGGCGCCAATTCCCCCTACTCCCCGGAGTGGGGCCCGGTGATCAACCTCGAGAGCCCGATGAAGCTCGTCGCCGCAGCGGTGCGCCACAGCTGCGCCGTCAGCGAAACGGGCGCGGTCTTCTGCTGGGGATACAACTACTCCGGCCAGCTGGGTAGCGGGAACTACGACAACACCAACGTCCCCGTCCCTGTCGTCGGGCTGGACGCGCCGGTCGAGAAGCTCGCGGTCAGTTTCGACAACACCTGCGCGATCACCGAAGCGGGCGCGCTCTACTGTTGGGGCAAGAACAACTACGGACAGCTCGGGATCGGCATCACCGGGGCGCCGAACAAGGCGACGCTGGTCACGAGCGCCGTCGGCCGGGTCGTCGAGGTCGGGATCGCCGCCGATCACATGTGTCTCATCAACGACATCGGTGAGGTCTATTGCGCGGGGCACAACCGCAACGGCCAGCTCGGCACCGGAACCGAC
>JAGQJP010000467.1 GCA_020430585.1 Myxococcales bacterium
CGATCTGCCTCGGGGCAGCCGCTGTCGTCGAGGCAGATCGTGGCGCAGATCTTGGCGCCGCCGTCGGGGCCATCGATGCAGCGATTGCCCTGGCTGTCGCCGCAGTCGCTCGTGCTCTCGCAGCTCTGGCCGAGGCGTTCGAGGTTGGCGAAGGGGTGACGCCGCGAGTTGTCGTCGATTCCGTGGACGCCGTAGTAGACTTCCTTCCAATCGTTCAACCAGAGTGCGTTCAGCGCCTTGACGATCCCGTAGTACGAGCTCGGCACGTGGTTGCCGTCCGCGTCGGTCTTGACCAACCAATCGAGGATCGCGTCCGACCCTTCGCCGTAGCTGAAGTTGACCGTCGTGAAGACGTCGAGGTTCGTCGTGTCCTTGGCCGGGTTCTGGTAGAACATGTCGGCGTATTGGCTGTACGTCTGGCAGCCGTTGGCGATGAAGAGCTGCTTCTTCTCCGAGAGCGCCAGCGAGGCGATCTCTTTGTAGTCGATCGTGTAGAGCTGCGCCTCGTCGAGGTAGAAGCCGAAGTAGGGGCCCGCGTGGCCGTTGTAGAACACGACGTCGCGCACGGCGAGCTCGTCGATCAGCTTCTGTCGGTACTTTCCGCGATCGGTGTCCATATCGGCGTGGAAGATGTACACGCGAATCTCGACCTCTTTACCCGCCGCCTTGACCGTCTTGGTGAAGGGGCCGGAGTCGAGACCGAGCTCGTCGAAGCTCGCCACGGGCGCCGTGAAGCCGAGCCGCAGGAGCTGCTGGTAGAACTGCCGCGAGTCCTGCAGATCCGAGCGCGACTCGTTGTAGTCGTAGCCCTGGAAGAGGGTGATGTCGAAGACGCCATCGGCGAAGAACGAGGCGAAGTCGGGATAGGCGTCACTCGATTCGCTGTCGGGGACCATCGTCAGCGTCAGCACTTCGAGTTGCTCGGGTTGGTAGTCGTCGGGGTCGAAGTTGCGGATGATCACTTTGCGCTGAAGATCGTAGAGGTCGCTGTTCGAGAGCTTCTTCATCTCGAGCTCGAAGGTAATCCCGTTCTCGGTCTCTCGGGCGTTCGGAATCTTCGCCATCAGATCGCGGGGACCGGCGACGTTGGCGCGAAAGGGGATCTCGAATACACCGCCGTCGAGCTCTTTGACGTCGCTCGCTTGGAAGGTCAAGGTGCGTACCATCGAGCCGAAACCGCCATATTCGCTGTTGGTGAAGAGCTCTTCGAGCTTGCGCGTGACGAAGGCGGTGAGGTACATCCCGACGGCGGTCTGCTTGCGCGCGACGAGCTCTTGCAAGCGCTCCGTCTTCTGCTGTTCGTCGTCGAGGTACTGCGGCTCGACGGTCAACGTAAAGCTACCGCTGACGATGAATTCCTTGGCGACGTTGGAGTAGTAGTTGTCGGCTTTCGAGTCGCTGACGGGGGTCAACGTCGTCTCGCTCGCCGTTCGCGTCGTGCTACAGGCGCTGTGGCCGAGCAGGGTGCCGCCGATCAACAACAGGCAAAGGATGCGGGTCGTGGGGCTCATCGTCTCCTCCAGGGTTCGACAATCGCGTCGAGAGGCGCAGTAGCGAGAAGTGTGCCAGCGCAGCGGGTTGATCGGTTTGTTAGAAAATACGACGTGTTGCGCTATTGATTCGAGGGTCTGGGCTGGGGATCACACACCCCACTCGCCGCGACACCGCGCCGCGCGCGCGGCCGGGGAGGGCGCACCCGACCAGCGCCCGCGTGCTCGTGTTGCCCTGCACCGTCGGCGTCACGTCGCCTTCGGGTGGTACGGCGCCAGCGTTCGCGCCATTCGCAGCGGGTCCGCGAACCCCTGTGTACGGAAATATCCAAGGCTGTCCGAGCGCGCGAAGTCATCGGGGGCGATCTCGGTGTGCAGCACGATCAGCGCGGCGCGGTGCATCACCATCTTCGAGCGGGCGAAGCCGTCGATCGCCGCCGCCAGGTGGGTCGCCCCATCCTCGAGCGCGTCGCGGCGGAAGGCGACGCCCGCCAGCAGCGAGTGACCCAACGGCTTGGACCAGTCGAGGCCATGTTGCACCAGCTTGTTTCCGCAGCGCGCCGCTCGCGCCAAGGCGTTCGCACGTGCCGCGGCAGGCGCCGCATCCGAGCAGACGAGCAGGCTGCGACCGCATCCGAAGAGGAACTCGCAGTCGATGAGCTGAACGCGGTGCAACATCGCCGCGCGCATCTTCGGTCGGACCTTGGCGAAGAGCTCGAGCGCTCGCACGCCGTCGGCTTCGTACAGAGCCGCCTCCGCACAGGCCAGGGTCGCCTGCCAGTGCTGCAGATGGAACCCTCGCTGCGACCAGCGCTCCATCGCAGCCGTGGCTTGGCGTTCGACCTCTTGCGGGCGGTCGGCGGCGAGGAATCGCAGATGCGAGAGCCAGGTGCGCAGGCTCGTCATCGCGTACAGATCGCCTCGCTCGGCGTACTCTGTCAATAGCGGCGGGACAGCGCGATTGATCTCGCGCGCCAGGCCCGAATAGTAGTAGGCCGCGAAGCGATGATGCTGTGCGGTGTAGAGCTCCCAGGCGACGCCCGTGCAGTGATCGCGGAAGATCGTCTCGGCCTCGCGACAAAGGTCGATCGTGCGTTTCCAGTTGCCCGCCTGATACTCGATGATGCCCAGCGAGAGCTTGGCCATTCCGACGAGCTCTCGTCGCCCCGTCTCGTCGGCGATCGTGCTCGCCTGGTCGTGGATCTGGAGCGCTTTGGGACGGCGACTGACGTGCTCCGCCGCGCTGAATGCCGCCTCCAGCAGTAGGGCGCGAGCGGCGCGCACGGGTTCTCCCGCCTCCAGCGCGAGGCTGAGGTGCTTGGATTGGAAGAGCGCCGCCTTCATCGTGTCCACCAACCCGAGACCCATCACCGCGCAACGGCAGATGTCGACATGGGTCAGCGTCTCGGGGGCGATCTGATGGATCGCTCGTTGCTCGAAGCGATAGCCACGAAAACGGAACAGCACCCTCTGCCAGAGCAGAGAGCCGAGCACCCGCGCACGGTTCGTCGGCACTGACATCCCGATGTCGCCGATCAACGTCTCCAGGGTCTCGAGACCCTTGTCGATCCGGCCGCTGCGCAGGAGCTGGTCCGTCGCTTTCTGGCGCAACACCGTGCCGTCGTGGGCCCCGAGATGAGGCGCCGCCCGCTCGTACCACTCGGCCGCCTCCGCTCCGCGCCCGGCGTCGCTGAGTGTATCGCCGAGTCGAACCTTGAGCTGCGCATCGTCGTCGCCGGCCTCGAGCTTCATCTCGTAGGCGTCGCGCAGCAAACGCGCCGCACGGTCAAAGGCGAAGGCGTCGATCGCCCGCTGGGCGGCCTCGAGACGATACTTCGCTGCCTTGTGACCATCTCCTGCCGCGCGAAAGTGCATCGAGAGCAGCTCGGTGTCAGCCTGGCCCGAGGCTTCCAGGGTTTCGGCGAGTCGACGATGCACCTGTCGGCGCTCCTCCTGGGATAGCTGTCCATAGAGCGCCCGTCGAAGTGGCTCTTGCAGAACCTCGACCGTCCCATGGCCGCCCGTCATCCGCGTACGGACGAGGTACGAGGCGCGAAGCTCGGCGAGCGCCGCGTGATCGTGCTCGTCGATGTCTGCTGCGCGCTGTGCCAGAGGGATCTCGAGGGGCAGACCGAAGACGACGAGCGCCGCGAGCATTCGTTGAGCCGAGCGTGAGAGTCGTTGGAAGCGGTCCTGCAGAACCTGCTCGAGGGTCAGGGTCGGCGGTGCCTGCTCGGTGTCGTCGTCACCGTCGATCTCCTGGTGCTCGAGCTCGGCCCAATAGGTCGCCAGCCAACGGACGAGGAAGGGATTGCCCTCCGAGGCGGTGGCGATCACGCGAGCGGCAGCGTCGGGATCGACCGAGACCGATTGCAGACACAGCCTGGCCAGCTCTTCGGCTTCGCTCTCGCGCAGCGGCGGCATCTCGACCTCCCAGACGGGGATCTCGACCTCGGTGAAGCGACCGTGGTGCAGCGCCTGGATCACGTGGCTCGATTCCGCCTCTTCCTCGTCGTAGGTCAGGATCACCATCAGCGACGGCGCGTCGGGCGGTCGAACCAACTCGAGCAAGAGCGCTGCGCTATCCCAGTCGCTCCATTGCAGGTCGTCGATCGAGAGGATCACGATCGACCGCGAGCGCAGGCGGACGAACAGCTCGCGCAAGCAGGAAAATGCCCGTCTCCGAAGCTCGGCAGCGTCAGGAACCTCGGCTGCGTTGGCGATCTGATTGGCGATGACGCCGATCTGGCGTAGCACGGGGAAAAGGCGCGCGAGGAGCCCGGCGTTCGGCGGGATCAGCTCTTTCAGCTCACTTCCCGGCAACGCGACCAGCATCTGCGTCAGCTGGTCGATCATCGAGTCGAAGGCCTTGTAGGGCACCGACTCCTGCTCGTAGCAGCGGCCCGAGAGGAGGAGCGCGTTGGCTCGCTCCTGTTCGACCGAAGCCAGAAACGTCTGAGTCAGAAAGGTCTTGCCCGACCCTGACGGCCCGTGTAGCAGGACGATTCCGTTACCACCGTCGCCGATCACGCGCAACGCGTCGCGCAACGCCGCCATCTGTGCGGTTCGGCCGACCAGAGGCGCGCCCCCACGCGTCTGCAACGAGGCGGTGCTCACCGTCGTCGACGCCAGATAGCCGAGGTGCTGCAGCACCTCCATCCCCCGCGGTCGTCGGTCCGGTATCCGCTCGAGGAGCAGCTTGCAGAGCTGGCAGAGCGTCGGATCGAGGTCCGGTATGACCAGCTCGGGCGGTGTCGGTTGTCGGCGCTGCTTCTGCACCAAGATGTCGAAGGGGCGGCCATCGAAGGGGAGCTGCCCCGTGAGCGCCTGGTAGAGGATGACCCCCAAGCTGTACCAATCGCTCGCCTCGGTGAGCGTCAAGCCCGCCGCCTGCTCGGGCGACATGTACTCGGGCGTGCCCGCGAGGTCGATCGTCTGATCGCTGCGCGTCGGATCCTTGTCGGTCACGAGCCCGAAATCGAGCAGCACGGCCCGTCCTTCGCGGGTGACCTGAATGTTCGACGGCTTGATGTCGCGGTGTAGCTTGCCCGCGCCGTGAAGGGCGATCAGCGCCTCGGCGACCTGCGAGGTCGTATGGCGGAGCTTCTCGGCGTTCGCCTTTGGGCGTACCGTCTCCCCGCTCGGCAACTTACGCCGCACGGGGAGCGAGGTCGCGGCGGGCACCGTGGGAAAGGCCGACGGCGTCGTGCCGTCGACCGCGTGCGGCTCGTCCCAGACGTAGGAGAGGAAGTCGAGGCCCTCGATCAACTCCATCGTGAAGAACCAGACGCCGCCCTCCTGCGCGAGCTCGTAGAGGCCGACGAGGTTCGGGTGGTTGATGTCGGCGAGGGCGCGAAACTCGTTCTTGAAGCGGAGGATCGTAAAGGCGTTGTCGACTTTGAGCGCCTTGAGCGCGACACTCATCTGGCGGTAGTTGTCCCACGCCTCGTAGACGTCACCGAAGGCGCCGGATCCCAGGTGTTCGCGGAGCTCGTAGCGCTCCGTTCCGTTGAACTCGATCGTGCCCATGATACCGTAACGTACCACGCCCACAGACCTCTTCACAATACGGCCGACCGCATGAGACACTATGAGTCATGTATGATACACTTCCGGGGGCGATTGACATTTCTCACGGGACATCGTGGGGTTGTAGGGTCTACGAGCTCGGGCCGGGCCAACCTGGTACGCGCGTTGCAGAACCGCTTTGTAGGCCGTCGAAACGGGGACGAGGCGAGCAGATGGAACGATCGATTCTGGTCGTGTCACGAAACGAAGAGTTGGCGCTCGCGCTGGCGCCCATCGCCGCCGCCGCAGGGGTGATGCTCGAGGCCGCCAGCGAGCTCCAATTGGCGGATCGTCTGACGAGCGAGCGTACGTACGCCTTGCTGATCGTCGACGAGCAGCTACCCGACGGCGGTGGCGCCCAGTGGGTCGCACGGCTCGACGCCCGGGCGAGCCGCCCGCCTGTGATTCTGGTCGCCGAGAGCCTCGAGCCGATCGATCGGGTGACCCAATGGCTCGAGGTGCTGAAGATCGATGCGGTGTTGGCGCGACCGATCGCGTTGACCGAGCTCTGGGCGCGGGTCGAAGAGCTGTTGGGGCTACCTCATGTGGCCCACATCGCCCGCGCAGCGGCAGAGGGCGGTCACGACCCCGACGATAGCTTCGATCGCGCCTTTGATGCACTGCGTGATGGTGTTCGACGTCGATTGCCCCGACGGCTCGAGCGGCTCGCCGATGCCATCGAACGCCTGCTCGATCAGCCGACACCCGAGCGACTCGACGAAACGAGGCTCTTGGCCCACAAGTTAGGGGGTAGCGCTGGTTCCACCGGCTTTTCCGCGTTGGCGGACGCGGTGCTACGCCTGGAGCGGTCGCTCGCCTCGGTCAGCGCAGATGCGGGGGCCGTTCGTGCTCGAGGCGAAACCTGGTCTCGCCTTCTCGCCGAGGCTCGGGAGGGTCTGGAGGAGTGAGTGACGACGAGAACTCTATTGCCCACTGACGAGGTGCCCGAATGACGCACGTGCTCTTGGTCGAAGACGACGTCGACACTCGCGCGCTGGTTCGTGAGCTCTTGATCCGTCGCGGGCACGAGGTCGACGCTTGTGCGACGGCGCTCGACGCGCTGCGGCTCTTTCGCGAGCGACCCTATCCGCTCGTCGTCACCGATTGGCTGATGCCGGGAATCGACGGGTTGCAGCTGACGCGCGAGATTCGAAAGCTCGATGGCGGCGAGTGGTGCGTCGTGGTCGTCGTGACCGCTCGACAAGAAGTGGGGGATCTGCAGACGGTGCTCGACGCGGGGGCCGACGACTACGTCACCAAGCCCTTCGAGATCTCCTACCTCAATGTTCGTCTCGAGGTGGCGGAGCGCCGAGTCGCCGAAACGTCGCGTCGCCGCGCCGCCGAGAGCGCCGCCGAGGCCTCGAGGTCGAGTCTCGAGCGCAGCCGCAACGACTTGTTGGCGATCCTCGACCTGATGCGCGTGGCGATCGCGATGGTCGACGCCGCGGGAGCCGTTACCTTTCTCTCGAAGGCCGCCGAGACGCTGCTCGGTGTCGATCGACGCAGCGGCTCAGGCTCTTTCTGGAGCGACGTTCTGCCATTGCCGGAGTCGGTCGTGGCCCGCGTTCAAGAGGTCGCCGCGCTTCCCGAAAGCGAGCGCCCGCGACTCGAGGCCGCGATCGTGCGGCGGGGGCTCGCCTTGCAGCTCGAGATCGAAGTGCGGGACGATCCGAGGGGACTGGCGAGCCGCATTCTGTTTCTCTACGACGTGACCGAACGAAACGAGCTCCAACAGATGCTGCGTGATCGCCAGCGTTTGGGCCAAATCATCGCCAAGAGTCGGCCGATGCTCGAGGTGTTTCGCCTGATCGGCGAGCTGGCCAAGGTGGACACGACGGTATTGATCCTGGGTGAGACCGGTACGGGCAAGGAGCTCGCCGCCCGGGCGATCCACGAAGCGAGCGATCGCTGCGAGAAGCCATTCGTCGCCGTCAACTGCGCCGGTCTGACCGAGTCGCTCCTCGGCAGCCAGCTCTTCGGCCACCGGCGCGGTGCCTTTACGGGCGCGATCTCCGACCAGCAGGGGATGTTCGAGGCCGCAGAGGGAGGGAC
>JAGQJP010000468.1 GCA_020430585.1 Myxococcales bacterium
CGATCGTCGAGTTCTCGGGAACGCCGCTCGGGCGTTGAGGCTCAGTTCGACTCCGCCATCTCGAAATCGACGAGGAGCTCTCGGGCGATCAAGCGTGGCAAGCTCGCCAGCGTGTCGACGGCGGTGTCGGGATCCAAGGGCTCGCTGATCTGCGCCATCGTGCGGTGTCGCCCGATGCCCTGCATCAATCGCCACTCGTCCGCATTCAGGCGGTCGATGTGCAGCGCGTCGTTGCGCCAGACGACCATTCGAACGGGCTCGCCCTCGGTCGCCGCGAGCCTGGGAACGGGGCGTTGCGCGAGAAAGGCGGCGAAGATCGTGTCGACGGAATAGGGCGAGAGCAACAGCCCGACCGACGAGCGAAAGCTGAAGCGCAGCCGGCCGCGGCGCTCGAAGTCGATGTGGAGCAGCTCGTCGAGGGTCAGCGGATCGTCTTCGGCGGCGTTCGCGGCGCGGTGCCAGAGCCATTCGAGGCGCGCCAGGTCCGGGAGATAAGGCATCGACTCGATGCTCGGAAGCATCTCGAGGTGGTCGGCGAAGCGGTCTCCGTAGTCGTTGCGCTCGGCGGACACCGCTGGAGTGCCGAAGGCGTATCGGCGCGCTGCTGACGAGAAGTACTCCGCCTCGACGAGGGCCCGACAGGCGGGGTAGACACGTTCGAGCGCGTCGGTCAACGTCGCGATCACCGCGCGTCGACAGAGCCGCAGCCGCTCGTGTGGCGCTGGGCGGTCGGTGCTCTCGACGAAGGCGCAGAGCGCGTGGTCGAGGCCGAGCTTCTGCCGCGAGTCGAGTAGCGCCTCGGCGACGCTCAGCTGCAGCTCACGCAAGTTCACCGCGCGCCTCCACACGTGCCCCGAGTCGCTCGATGCGGCTTCGCAGGCGATCGAGACCTCCGCGTCGCCGATCCCAATCGAGCGCCGTCGGCTGCGGTCCAAATCGGCCGATCGCCTCGTCGAAGAGCTCCTCGACGAGCGCGTCGAGCTCGCCCTGATCGGGCGGGGGCCAGAGTCCATCACGGGTCGCGTAGCGGCTGATCCGTAGCTGCGAGACCCGCTCGAGGGGCAGCGCCGCGAGATATTCGCCCGGGTCGAAGCCGAGGCTCCGGGCATTCAGGGCCAGCGCCGACAGGTCGAGGGCGAGGTAGCACTCGGCCTCGTCGAGGACGGCGCAGACGAACTGGCACTCGCTCAGGGTCGACTGGGCGAAACGAAAGAAGATCGGCGGGTTTCGCACCAACAGCGGTCGCTCGAAGCGATACTGCACCTCGCGGATTCGCGCGGCGACGTGCCCAACGGCTTCGTCGGTGTAGGGCAGCGGTAGGGAGTGGTGCAGATAGCGATGGTTGACCGAGCGCCAACCGAGGTCGTCGACGAGCGTCTCAGGGTCGACCCGCTCGACGAGCGCGACGAGGCGTTCGATGAAGGAGTCGTTGAGTGGATCGGTCGAACCGAGGGAGAGGCCATCGCAAAAAAAGGCGAGCGGGTAGCGCTCGCGCAGCTCGAGAAGCGCACGAAAGTTGGCGCCGCCGAGGCCGAGGTGTGGGCCGGCTTCTACGGCGAACCAAGGAAGCGAAGGCTGCTCGTCGAGGATCAGGGGGATCTGTTCGGGCTCGAGGCCGGCTCCGACGCCGTAGAGCATCTCAGAACGAGAACTTCGGCTTGAGCTTGGCCTCTTTGTCGATCGTCTTCTGCAGCGAGTCGAAGTAGACGCGCCCGGCGATATTGTCGATCGCCAGCAATCGAGAGTGGTACGTCTTCAGCAGCACCTTGTCGTCGTGGGAGAGCAGCTCGTGGGCGCGCAGCAGGACGAGCTCTTTGGCGGGGACCTTCTCGATGAAGCGGCTGCCGAGCGGCTTGACTTTGACGAGCAGCTTCTCGACTTCGACCTCGATCGGCTCACCCTTTTTGTCCTTGATGATCTTGCCCTTTTCGTCGCGCTTCTTCTCTTTGACCTTCTCTTTGAGCACGTTTGAGCGGATCTCGACCACTTTTCCGACAGCCGGACCCTTGTCGTTTGCCTTGAACTGCACCGCGTAGCCGATCTTCTTCACCGTATTCTCGCGCAGCGCCTGGTAGGACTTCGAGTTGTCGGAGACGAGCTTGGCATAGAACAGCATCGTGTTCGCCGCATAGATGAAGGAGTAGACCTCGGCGACGAGCTTGCTGTTCCAGACGCCGTTCCCCTTGACGATCACCCCCGGGACGAGGGGCTTGTAGCCTGCGAACTCTTTGCAAGCCTTGAGGAACTTGGGATGGGGCACCCAGCTGCGGCCGAGGACTTTGTTGACGCGGGCGAGCTCGATCTTCGAGGCCTCTTTGAACTCGCCGACGACGGTGATGAAGCGCTGGAAGCCCTCGGTCTTGACGGAACGCTGGATCTGTTTCGCCTGGAAGATTCGCTTGTTGTACTCATCGCGGATGCTGAAGCCCTTGCCGAGGTAGAAGGCGAAGGCCATCAAACCAAATGCAGCGGCGGCCGCCACCCCGATGAAGACCATCGTCTTGACGGGATTCTTCTCTTTGTACGGCACCGAGCCCTTGATGCTGTCGTCCTCCATCGGCTCGAGCCCGATCGGCGGAAGCGGCACCTGGGGCTTGTACATTTGCTGCTGCATCTGCAGCGCACTGGGCTGGGCGACGACCGTGTCGACAGCCTGGAAGGGATTTTCCGGTTCCGGCTCAGGCTTCGGGGGCTCCTTGGGTTTGCTAATATCTTCTTGAATTTCCTGAAGAAATTTGTCCGATACGCTGCGCCCCTGCGGTTTCGGTGCGAGCCCCAATTTGGCACGGAGGTCCTGGATGTTCGGCGCCACACCCGGCTTTCGGTCTTTGATCGACGGCACTTTCGGCGCCGCGCTCGGCTTCTCTGTTGGAGCAGCGGGTGCTGGCGGGGTGCTGGCACCTTGCTTCTGGTCGGTCGTCAACCGCGCCTCCTTCGAATGTATGGAAAACTCACGTCGAATCGATATATCTCTGCCGCTTACGTGCCTTCAAGGGTACATAACAATTGGCGATCAAGTCAAGCAACGCGACGCGTCGGGGTCTCAATCTGGCGAGGCGCGCGCTTGACAATTTGCCGATGGATATTCGAGAATAGCGACGACTCGATCACCAGGAGAACGCCGATGTATTTGGGCCGCGTTATCGGCTCTGTCGTTTGCTCGCAGAAAGTCAGCGGCCTCGAGGGAGTGAAGCTTCTCCTCGTCGAGAGGCTCGACCACACGGGAGCGCGTGTAGGGCGACCCCACGTCGCCGCAGACGTCGTGCAGGCGGGCCCGGGTGATTTCGTGCACCTCGTGTCGAGTCGCGAGGCGGCGTTGGCGATGGAGGAGACCTTCGTCCCAGTCGACGCGGCGATCGTCGGTATCGTCGATCAGCTCGACGTGGTGGGGCCCGCTGCCGGTGACGCCGCCGCGGCGTCTGGGTCGGCCAGCGCCGGCCGTTCCGCTCCCAAAGCGGCAAAGGCGCGTCCCACGAAGAAGGGGCGCACGTGATCGTCGCACGCGTCATCGGGACGGTGGTCTCGACCGTCAAACATCCGACCTACCACGGGCGCAAGCTGATGGTCTGCCAACAGATCGACGAAGACCAGCGCGACGTCGGCACGTCGTTTCTCGCCGTCGACAACGTTCAGGCTGGCGTCGGAGACACGGTCCTCGTGCTGCGCGAGGGCAATGGAATTCGCCAGCTCCTCGGCCAGGCCGTGCTGCCGATCCGCGCGCTGATCGTCGGGATCGTCGACGAGGTGCACGTTGACCGCGGCTGATCGCAAGAAACTGCTGCTGCACTATACCCACCGCGTGGCCCGTAATGGCTGGGTCGCGAACCACGATGGCAACCTCTCGCTGCGCCTAGACGGCGATCTGCTGTTGTCGACCCCGACGGCGATGGCCAAAGAGGACGTGCGCAGCGATGACCTGCTCGTGATCGACGGGCAGGGCGCGGTCGTCAGTGGGAAGCGGCGCGTCTTCTCCGAGATCAATCTGCACCTGGCGGCGTACGGCGCTCGCTCCGACGTCAACGCGGTGGTGCATGCCCATCCGCCGCGGGCGACGGCGCTCTCCGTCGCTGGCGTGACGATCGAGAAGCCGATCATCGCCGAAGCGGTGGTCTCGATCGGCGATCGGATTCCCCTCGTGCCGTACGCCATGCCAGGCACGCCCGAGTCGGCGCGGCTCGTCGAAGAGCATCTGCAGCTCTCGAGCGTGCTGATCTTGCAGAATCACGGGGTGTTGACGGTCGGGGCCGATCTCGAGCAAGCGTACCTGCGGATGGAGCTCGTCGAGCACCTGGCGACGATCTACCTCCACGCGCTATCGGCGGGCCGCGTGAACCCGATCCCCGCGACAGACGTCGACGAGCTGCTGCAACGCCATCGCAAGGCGGGTCTCGCAGCGCCGCTCGCCGGGCTGCAAGAAGCGGCCGAGCGCGCCTCACCCGCAGCCGATGGCGAGCTGATCGACCTCGTAACGCGGGAAGTGATGCGCGTGCTCGCCGAAAAGTAGGCGCATGCAGTTCGATCTCTTCGACAGTGAGAAGGCCCTCAGCGTCAGCGAGCTGACCGCTCAGATCAAGACCGCCCTCGAACGCCGTTTTGCCACGGTCTGCGTGGAAGGTGAGGTCTGGCAGCCCAGCGTCCATCGCGCCAGCGGGCACATCTACTTCTCGTTGAAAGACTCGGCGGCTGTGCTGCGCTGCGTCATGTTCCGCAAGCGGGTTCAACGACTTCGCGAGCCCCTCGAGGCGGGCTTGAAGGTGCGCTGCTTCGGCACCTTGAACGTCTATCCGCCCCAGGGTCAGTACCAGCTGGTGGTCGATCGGGTCGAGACGAGCGGGGTCGGCGCGCTGCTGGTCGCCTTCGAACGCCTCAAGAAGAAGCTCCAAGGCGAAGGCCTCTTCGACGCCGAGCGCAAACGGCCCCTGCCGCGTTTTCCGAGGCGGATCGCGATCGTCACGTCGCTGCACGGCGCGGCGTTGCGGGACATCGTACGAACGATCTTCGCCCGTTACCCAGCCAGGCTATTGGTGCTGCCCGTTCGCGTCCAGGGTGAAGGCGCCGCCGCCGAGATCGCAAGGGCGATCGAGCGCGCCCAACGAATTCCTTCGATCGATGTGCTCGTCATCGGGCGCGGAGGCGGGTCCCTCGAGGATCTCTGGGCCTTCAACGAAGAGATCGTCGTGCGTGCCCTCGCTCGCAGCGCGATTCCGACGGTCAGCGCCGTCGGCCACGAGGTCGACTGGGCGCTAACCGATTTCGTCGCCGACGTGCGTGCCGCGACGCCCACGGCGGCGGGCGAGCTGGTCGTGCCGGCTTTCGAGGACCTGATGATGACGTTCGACGACGCCGCTCAGCGCCTCGAGGCGGGCTTGCGGCGACGACTCGCGCATCAGCGGCTTCGCCTGGGCGCAGTCCGCGGTCGTCTCCTCGATCCGAGAACGCTCACCTCGTCGTATCGCTTGCAGCTCTCGCACCACCTTCAGCGCTTGCGTCTCACGATCGGTGGCACCGTCGAACGTCGTCGTCGCGCGCTGCAGAACCTCGAGCGCGCCCTCGGCGTCTTCGACCCCAAGCGCCGCATCACCAATGAGCGAGCTGCGCTCGAGCGGTTGACCTCGAACCTCGTACGGGCGATACGTCAGCGACAAATCGAGGCGCGGCGCTCGGTGGCCGAGGTCGAAAAAAGCCTCCGCACCTTGAGCCCTCTTGCGGTATTATCGCGGGGGTACGCGATCGTCACCGAGAGTAGCGAGGGCCGGGCGCTTCGGGATGTGAGCGAGCTCGAGGCTGGGCAGGACGTCGAGATACGGCTGCACCGAGGTGGGGCGACCGCGCGGATCGAGGCGATCCGTGGGGCGCTCGAGGATGAGGAGTGACCGATGAACCACGCGATCCTGGTCGTCGATGACGAGCAGAACATGCGCATCGTGCTGCAGGCGATGCTGCAACGCGAGGGCTACACCGTCTTCACCGCCGAGGACGGCCAACAAGCGATCGAGCTCTTGCGCAGCAAACCCGTCCAAGTCGTCGTCAGCGACCTGAAGATGCCGCGGATGGACGGGATGGAGCTGTTTCATTTCGTGCGCAACCACTACCCCGTGGTGCCCTTCATCATCATGACCGCCCACGGCACCGTCGACTCGGCGGTCGAGGCGCTCAAGCTCGGCGCCTTCGACTACATCAGCAAACCGTTTGACAAGAGCGAGCTCAAGCTCGCGATCGAGAAGGCGACGCGCACCTTCGAGCTCAACGCGAACTCTCATGTCGAGCGCAGCGGCGAGATCGACGGCAGTCGCTTCGGGATCATCGGCAGCTCACGCGAGATTCGCCGCGTCTTCGAGGTGATCGACAAGGTCGCCGACACGCCGTCGACGGTGCTGATCACCGGCGAGAGCGGGACGGGCAAAGAGCTCGTCGCCACAGCGCTCCACGAGCAGTCCTCGCGCCGCGAGCGGCCCTTCATCAAGGTCAATCTGGCGGCGATCCCGAAGACGCTGATCGAGAGCGAGCTCTTCGGCCACGAGAAAGGCGCCTTCACGGGTGCGATCAACTCCAAGCCCGGGCGCTTCGAGCTGGCCCACAACGGGACGCTGTTCCTCGACGAGATCGGCGAGATCCCCGTCGAGGTGCAAGTCAAGCTGCTGCGCGTGATCCAAGAGCAAGAATTCGAGCGGGTCGGCGGGATCAAGACCTACAAGGTCGAGGTGCGGCTCGTCGCCGCCACCAATCGCGACCTGCAGAAGTCCTGCGAAGAGGGGAGCTTTCGCGAAGACCTCTACTACCGACTCAACGTCGTGCCGATCCACCTGCCGCCGCTGCGCCAGCGCCGTGAGGATATCGCGATGTTGACGGGGCACTTCCTGAAGAAGTACAACCGGAAGCTGTCGAAGAACCTCAAGGGGATCGACGACGAGGCGTTGGCGAAGCTCAAGACGTATCACTGGCCGGGAAACATTCGCGAGCTGGAGAACGTGATGGAGCGGTTGGTGCTATTCTGTGACGGCGACGAGATCGGCGCCGACGATCTGCCCGAGGGGATCAGCCAGGGTGCGCCGGGCACGCCGCACGTGAACGTGATGCCCGTCACGGGCGTCGGGCTCAAGGAGATCGTGCGCGAGACGACGGCCCAGGTCGAGCGCGAGCTGATCATCCAGGCGCTGCGCGAGACCAAGGGCAACGTGACCCACGCAGCGCAGAAGCTGATGATTTCGCGCAAGTCGTTGCAGAACAAGATGAAAGAGTTCGATCTCCGGGATACGGAGTTTTAGAGACGGTCGGCGCGCCGCCGCGCGTGGTCCGATTCGGTCGAAGGGTGGAATGGAGCTCTGGCGATGGGAATCTCGATGACGACGTGGTATTCGCTCTGTTTGTCCGACCGCACTCCTCTTCTGGCGTGGGATCCGATGCTGCGCATCGATCTCGACGACGCGACGATGCGTCTGGACCTGACCGTCGACGGCGACAGCATGGAGCAGATCGCCTCCGAGCTCTTCATCCCCGAGCTCGACCCGGGTGAGGCGGCGCTGCATCGTATCTTCCGCGTGACCCTGACCGCCAAGCCGTGGGTCGTGATGCACTGCCGTCCGCGCCTGCGGGAGTCCGAGAATCCGCTGCGCGAGGTGCTCGGCTCGTCTTTCGAGAACGATGATTCCCTCTCGCGACTCCACGATCTCGGAAGCTTCGAGCTCGCCGAGTGGCTCGAGCTGCGCACGGGAGTCGGCGACGCCTGACCCTGCTGCGCGCTGGTCCCTCAGCCTCCGTAGCGGCCGGGGGCGAGGATGCCGTTCGGATCGAGGGCCCGTTTGATCGCCCGCAACGCCTCGTGATACCCTGGCGCGTCGTCGAAGATCACCTCGTGTAGCGAATGTCCCGTGCGGTACTGCGGGTATCCCGCGCGCTGGCAAGCCTCGAAGAGGGCGCGCTGCAGGTCGAGGGCGCGCTTCACCTCATCGCCATCGTCGGGTCGGTAGAAGATCGGCATCAACGACATCGTCGTCCGCGCGTTGATCGAGATGAAGGTGTTCGTGTAGTCCAAGCCGTGGGCGCGAAACAGCGGACGGGCGAGGTCGATCACCGCGCGCATGTCTTGGCCTCGAAGGGGAAGCATGCAGGGAGCCCAGATCATCCCCGCTCCGTCGCGCGCCGGGTCGAGGTCCACCGTGGGGCGCGGTTTTCTCGCTTTGAAGTAGGCGAAACCGAGCACCGTTTCGCTGGGGACGCCGCGGAGTAGGTCGAAGACCCGTGAGGTCGCCCGCAGCTTGGCTGGCGATGCACCCGTCGCTTTGCGCAGGGCGCGGTCCGGCGCGCTACCGGGCGTCAATCGCTCCCAGGTATCGATAATCGGGGGAAGAAGCGAGGCGAGGCGCTCGCTGACGAAGGTTAGCTTGCCGTGAGGCGCCAGTCGCTCTTTCAACTGTCGACGTTGCTCGGCAACTTGGGTGCGGGTGCCGTAGAGGCCACCCGTCAGGCTGAGCGGCGCGATATTATAGCGCTCGCGCAGCGTTGCGCGCTCGGCGTCACCGAGGAAGGTCTGACCCGCCCGCAACAGATCATCGGGATAGGGGCCCAGAATCGCGGCGAAGAGCACGTCGTTGACCGTGTGAATGTTGGCCCGCAGCATGCCCTGCAGCGTCAGCTCGCGAATCGTATCGATGATCGCGGGTAGGCGCGCCTCGTCGGCGAATTCGAGGAGAAAGAGCCCATGCGCTTCGGGCTTCGGCATCAGCCAGATGCCCGCTTTCGTCACGACACCCAGGTTCGATTGGCCGAAGAGCCCCTCGATGCTCGCGCCGGTTCCCCAACGGTGGGTGTGCCAGGTCTTCGAGGCCTCGTTCCCGCCGCCGCTGCGGATCACGGTCCCGTCGGCGAGCACCGCTTCGATCCCGCAGAGCGCGCCGAAGTGGTCGCAGAGAGGCGTGTAGCCGACGCCGTGTTCGAGGGCGTTGCCGATCACGCTGCCCTTCGGCGTCGAGTCGGTGCAATCGGTCCAGAGGCCGGTTTGCTCGGCGTCCAGGTGGGCCCGCAGCTGAGCCTGGGTCACGCCGGGCTCGATCACGGCGTAGGCCAGCTCGCGGTTGACCTCGACGATCCGGTTCATTCGCCGCAGGAGTAGGATCAGCGCGCCGTCGCGCAACCCCATCGCCGCTCCGTAGCCCCAGTTCCAGCCGCCGCTGAAGGTCCAGACCGGCAGCTTCTCGCGATTGGCGAGGCGGAGAATCGAGGCCACCTCGTCGGTGGTCGCGGGTGAAACGACCGCCACGCCCCGCGTTCGCCACGGCCCGATATCGCGGCTGTTCTCGTCGATCGTCGTCTCGTCGATCTGCACGTGAGCTCCGCCGACGATCGCGCTGAGCTCGTCGAATACCGACTTGGAAATTCCTTTCAATGGACGCCCCCGGTTCTGTTTTCGTTCGCGCCATCTGCGCGATCGAGACAGTACCACAGCCCCGTCGCGATTCGAACCCCGTTCACGAAATTGCGGATGGCGATTGGTCTGTCGTGGCGGAGAGGACGAGCGTCAGAAGCGCGCCAGCTTCTTGATCAGTCGGCGGATCCACGACGGCTTTTGCGAGCCGATCGCGGAACGAGGCTTTTGCGCCCGATTCCAGGCGCGCATCATTCGCACGCGCTCTCCCGTGGCCCAGATCAGGAACACTCCCGCTCCGCCGACCAGGTATCCGCTGATGCTGCCGAAGTTTTGAATCGACATGAGAATCACGCCACCGATCAGGCAAAGCAATCCGAACCCATTGAGCAGCAGGAACATCTGCGACCTCCTTTGTGTCGCCGGCGCCTGCTGTCGAACGAAGCAACATCCAGGCCAACGCCCGAGACCACGCTCTAGGCCCGTTGTCTCGCTTCGATCGTCGGCCCCCTCGTGCACGTTGTGCGGGAATCGACGAATGTGTCCGATTTCGGACAAAAAGGGTCAGGCGTCGATCGCGATCGAACGCGGGAGCCTGGGCCGCGAAGCGCCGGCCGTCTAGAGTGAAATACATTGCAATCCCAGCGCTTGGACGACAACTCCGGATGGCCAACGGGGGTCTCTCCCCGCGCGGCGCCGTTGGCACAGCGATTGCGAAGGTGCAGCGTGACGTGTGTTCGTGGACGAATTCGCAAACAGGAGATGGAAATGGTTCGCATGATGTTGGTCCTCTCGCTGCTGGGCTTTCTCTCGGAAGCCACGGCCAAGGAGCTCGCTTTCCACTACAAGACGGCTGAGGGATTGACCCTGGCCGGGAAGCTGGCGACACCCGACGGCGCGTCCTACGACGCCGTACCCCGCGTCGTCATATTGATCCACGGTTCTGGCCCGAACGACATGGACTCGTCGATGCGGGCGATGGACGGCAAGACCAGGCTGCGCTATTTCAAGACCCTCAGTGACGCCCTGGTCGAGAAGGGCTTTGCCGTCGTTCGCTACAACAAGCGAACCTACGAGCTCAAACAGCTCGGTCTCAAGGACCGTTCGGTGTTCAAGAGCCCGCTGATGCGGCGTCTGACCAAGACCGGCTGGCTCAAGGGATTCGTCGACGACGTCGAGGGCGTCGCGCGCTGGGCGACGGGCAAGCTGCCCAAGGCCAAGCTCTATCTCTTGGGCGTCAGCCAAGGGACGCACATCGCGCTGATCGTCGCCCATCGGCTGAAACAGGTCGCCGGAGTGGCGTTGATCGGCTTCTACTCGACGTCGCTCCACGTTCAGATGTTCGAACAGATCGTCTATCGACCGCAGTCCTGGTTCGTCCGCGCCGACACGAACGGTGACGGGAAGCTGAGCCGAGCGGAGCTTCTCCTCGCGGGAAAAGCGGGGATCGCCATCGCCCTCCATCTCTCGGTGTTCGACGTCGACGGCGACGGGATGGTCAGCTACCCCGAGATTCAGGCGGCCAACATCATCAACCTCTACCGTCTCGGCACCGACTTGCGATACCAGCGCCAGGAGCTGAGCTATCCGCCGATTCCGAGCCTCGTCAAGCACTCGCGAGCGCCCGTGCTCTTCTTCCAGGGGATGTGGGACAACCAGACACCAGCGTACCAGGCGATGTCGATGCGCTTCCTCGCCAAGAACGTCTGGAAGAAGGGCAACCTCCGCTTTCACTTCTTTCCGAAGCTCGGGCATCTCCTCGATCCGCGCGACCGCTACGACAGCGTCGAGTATCGCCCGATGGATCGCGCGGCGCAGACCAAATTGCTCGACGAGATAAACCGCACGTTCAAATAGGCAGGTCGTCCAGACGTCGGTGTTGGTCGAGGCTGCGTCGAGCGTCGGGCCGAGCGTCGTCAGTCGAGGCTGTCGAAGGCTTGGCGAATGCGGGTCAGACCCTTCTCGATCTGGGCCATCGAGGTCGCGTAGCTCAGGCGCATCGAGCTCGGCGCGCCGAAGGCGACGCCCGGCACCACCGCGACATTGGCGTGCTCGAGCAGGTAGTCGGCGATCGCCAGGTCGCTGTCGAGCACGCGCCCTTGAAAACGCCGCCCAACCACGCCGGCGATATCGGGAAAGACGTAGAACGCGCCATCTGGACGGTTGCAGCGCACGCCCTCGATCGCATTGAGGGCCTCGACGATGTAGGTCCGTCGACGGGAGAACTCGCGAAGCCAGCCGTCGAGGAAGTCGTCCCCGTGGGTCATCGCGACGACCGCCGCGCTCTGGGCGAAACTGGCGATGTTCGACGTCGATTGGCTCTGGAGTGCCGTCATCGCGCCGACGAAGGCCTTGTCCCCCGCCGTGAAGCCGATTCGCCACCCCGTCATCGAGTAGGTCTTGGAGAGCCCGTTGACGAGCAGCGTGCGCTGCTTCAAGTCCTCGCCGCAGGCTGCGATCGAGCGAAACTCGAAGCCGTCGTACGTCAGCTTGTGGTAGATGTCGTCCGAGATGATCACCACCTCGGGGTGGCGGCGCAGCACTGCGGCCAGAGAATCGATCTCGGCGGGAGAATAGCCCGCGCCCGTGGGATTGGAGGGGCTATTGAGCACGAACGCCCGCGTCTTCTCGTTGATCGCCGCTTCGAGCTGCTCGGGCGTAATCTTGAAACCCTGATCTGCGGTCGTCGAAATCACGTGGGTCGAACCACCCGCGAGCTGCACCATCACGGGGTATGAGACCCAGTACGGCGCGGGGATAACCACCTCGTCGCCCGGCTCGAGCAGGCAGGCGAAAACGTTGTAGAGCGAGTGCTTCCCTCCGCAGGAGAAGATGATCTCGTCGGGGTGGTAGCGCAGCCCGAGATAGGTCTCGAGGTAGGCCGCCGCTGCCGCCCGCAGCTCTGGCGTTCCCTGAACGGGTGTGTAGCGCGTGACACCCTGGTCCAGCGCGTCTTTGGCCGCTTGTTTGATGAAATCGGGCGTATCGAAGTCGGGCTCGCCCGCACCGAAGCTGACCACGTCGACGCCAGCCTTCGCCAGCGCCTTGGCTTTGGCGGTGATCGCCAGAGTCGGTGACGGCGGGATCGCGGCCATTCGTCGTGCGATATGCATCAGAACTTCTCCTTGACGGCTTTTTCCACAACCGTGGGGACGATCATGCTGATCTCCCCGCCGAAGCGTGCGATCTCTTTTACGGTATTCGAGCGCAGAAAGAAATAGCTCTCCGAGGTCATCATGAAGAAGGTTTCGATTTTCGGATAGAGTTTCTTGTTCATGTTCGCCATCAGCAGCTCGTACTCGAAATCGGAGACCGCTCGCAGCCCGCGGATCACGATATTGGAGCCCTTCTTCTTCGCGTAGTCGACCAAGAGCCCTTCGAACGAGTCGATCGTCACGCGCGGATCGTTGATCGTCTTCTGCAGCAAGGCTTTGCGCTCTTCCAGGCTGAAGAGATACGTTTTCGAGACGTTGTGCGCCACGGCGACGATCAATCGGTCGAAGACTTCGAGCCCGCGCCAGATCAGATCGAGGTGGCCATTGTGGACGGGATCGAAGGATCCGGGAAAGATCGCGACACTTTGCTTCATGCGGGTACCTCACGGCGGTAGAAGGTGTAGCTCGAGTTTCCGTAGCGCCGCACCTCGAAGCGCCGCAAGGAGCCCACCGTCTCGGCGAGATGAACGCGCGAGGCGTGCTGCACGACGATCAGCCCCTCGTCGTCATCGAGGCGCAGCTCCGAGAGCGAGGCGAGAGTCGTCTCGACGGCGTCGGCACCATATGGCGGGTCCAGAAACACGAGCGTATAGCGCTCTCTCTTGTTCGCGAGTCGCCCGAGGGCGCGCTCGACTGGGAGGGCGACGACCTCGACGGCCTCGCCAGCCCCCAGATGAAGAATATTCGCACGTATCACGTCTAGAGCGGCGCGATCCGACTCGACCAGCGTCACGCTCTCACTGCCGCGGCTCCAGGCATCGAGCCCGACGGCACCGCTGCCAGCGTAGAGGTCCAAGAATCGAGCGATCGGGGCCCTCGTCTCCAGCAGATTGAAGAGGGTCTCGCGCATGAAATCGGTGGTCGGCCGGGTCGTGTCGCCTTTCGGGGTCGCGATGCGGCGACGCACCGCTCGTCCGCCCGTAATCCGCATCTCGCTCCTTCGGTCTGGCAGCCGCGCGATTTCTCGCTGTTCCCCGTTAGTTACTACGATCCGATAGGGCTTTGTCAAGGAGAAGCCTCCGGCGCTCCCGGGCGAATGGGGGTTGCTGTCACGCCGCGCGGGACGTAGAATCGAGGCTCGGCTGGGAGAGCGAAGACGCGATGCAGATTCTGCGCAACTTGACCACGACGCCGCCCGATGCTCGCTCATCGGTCGTGGCGATCGGAAATTTCGACGGGGTTCATCTCGGGCACCATCAGATCTTCGAGACCGTCCGTTCGCTGGCGCAGACCTTCCGCACCCGAAGCGTCGTGGTCACCTTCGAACCGCATCCGCTCAAGGTGCTGCGCCCCGACAAGGCTCCGCCGCTGATCTGCACCTACGAGCAGAAGCTCGAGCTGATCGCCGCCTGCGGCATCGATTTCGCGGTAATTCTGCATTTCGATCTCGCCTTCAGCCAGACGCCGTACCGAGAATTCGTCGAGCACTACCTTGTCGACGCGCTCGCCGTCAAACACGTGGTGATGGGGTACCTCGCTCGCTTCGGGAAGGATCGCCAAGGCGACGCTCGAGCGCTGGCGACCATCGCGCCGCGCTATGGGTTCGGCGTCACCGAGGTCGGGCTGTTCGAGGCCGACGGGCGCAACGTCTCGAGCTCGGCGATCCGTCGCGCGCTGCAAGATGGCGACGTGCGCGCCGCTCGCGTGATGCTCGGGCGCTGCTACTCGCTGGGCGGAACCGTGGTGACCGGGGATGGGCGGGGGCGGCAGATCGGCATACCGACGGCCAACCTGCGTTGCGACAACGAGCTGATCCCGCGGCTCGGTGTCTATGCGGCGTGGACAACCGTCGGTGAGATTCGGACGCGAGCGGTGATCAACGTCGGACGCCGACCGACCTTCGATGGTCTGACGATCACCGTCGAGGCGCACCTCCTCGATTTCCACGGCGACCTCTATGGGCAACGGCTCGAGATCGCATTCGTCGACCGTTTGCGCGACGAAGAGAAGTTCGACTCCGTCGAGAGCCTCGTCTCGCAGATTCGTCGCGACATCCAACGGGCGCAAATGGTGGACTGGTCATGAAATTAAGCGCGAAGACTCAACTCTGCTGCCTGATCGGGCATCCCGTATCGCACAGCCTCTCGCCGACGATGCACAACGCGGCGTTCGAAGCCCTCGGCCTCGATATTTGCTATCTCGCCTTCGACGTGCCGCCAGCGAGCCTCTCTCTCGCAATGGAAGGATTGCGGGCCCTGGGCGCGATCGGGATGAGCGTAACGATTCCCCACAAGCAGTCGGTGCGCAACTTCATCGACGAGCTCGACGGCGACGCGCTCCTCGTCGGCGCAGTGAACTGCCTGGCGAAGCGGGGGCCCGGATGGGTCGGCTACAACACGGATGTGCGCGGCTTCCTCGTCGCGCTCGAAGAGGTGCTCGAGACGTCGATCAGCGGAATGTCGGCGGTCGTCCTCGGTGCGGGCGGCGCGGCGCGCGCCGTCGCCGTCTCCCTCGGCCGCGCTGGGGCGAGCCGCGTTTCGGTGATCAATCGCGCAGGAGAGCGCGCCAAGCTACTCGTCGATGGGCTGCAGCCGCACCTCGAGGGCACGACGTTTCAAGCCTTCGCCTGGGATCAAGCCGAGTGCGGCGACGCGCTGGCGACGGCGGATCTCTTGATCAACGCGACGCCGCTCGGGATGTCGGCGGTCGCGGGCAGCGAAGCTTGGACCGAGTCGCTCTTGACCTTCCAGAAGCTGGCGTTGACACGCCTTCCCGCGCACACGGTGTTCTACGATCTGATCTACGCGCCCGAGCGCACGCCGTTCATGGAGCTCGCCCTCGCCTCGGGCCACTCGGCGCACAACGGGCTCGGCATGTTGCTCCATCAGGGAGCTGAATCGTTTCGCCTCTGGACGAGACGTGACGCGCCGATCTCGATCATGCGAGCGGCGATGGCCTCGGACGGAACCAGCTGATCGAAGGGGTTCGCAGGGCGAAGGCTTCCGCCCTCAGTCACAACCGGGTAGACAGCGCCACGACTCGGCCTTGGTCAACGTCTCGGCGAGCTCGCGTTCGGGGAGCGAGTCGGCGACGATGCCACCGCCGACCTGCAGATAGAGCGCGCCGCGATGGATGATCGCCGTGCGGATCGCGATGTTGAAGTCGAACCCCAGATCCCAGTCGAAGTAGCCGATCGATCCCGTGTAGAGCCCGCGCCGTATGGGCTCCAGCGCTTCGATGATCTGCATCGCTCGAATCTTCGGGGCGCCCGTGATCGAGCCGCCGGGAAAGGTGGCGCGTAGAATCGCCCCGACGCCGACCGATGGGCGCACGGTCCCCTCCACGGTGGAGACCAGGTGGTAGAGCGTCGAGTAGCGCTCGAGGCGGCAGAAATCGCTGACCCGCACGCTGCCATAGCGGCAGACGCGGCCGAGATCGTTGCGTTCGAGATCGACGATCATCACGTGCTCGGCTCGCTCCTTGGCGTCCCGCAGGAACGTGTCGATCCGCTGGGCCTCGTCCGCCGAGGGCTCCTGGTCTCGGCCGCGGGGATCGTCCTCGCGGTCTCGGCGCCGCAGAGTGCCTTTGATCGGCATCGTCTCGATCCGCCGTGACAGGGCGTCGAAACGCGCGAAGCGCTCGGGGGATCCAGAGAGGATCGTGTGCCCGCCCCAGGGCAGATAGGCGCCGAATGCCGTCGGGTGAGCCCGCCGCCCAATGACGTAGCGGTGGTACGGATCGAACTGCGCGCCGAGGGGAGCCGAGAACCGCTGCGAGAGGTTGACCTGATAGATGTCGCCGTCGCGGATCCATTCCAGGGCGCGACAGACCGAGTCGAGATAGCGCTCTCGAGAGATCGCAGGGACGAGGGCCCCGATCCGTGCCCGCTCCCGGTCGGGCTGGAACGGTCGTTGGGTTGCGCCCGCGATCAATCGGTGGGCGAGCGTTCGTGCCTCGACCTCTCGTTCGGCGAAGCAAGTCAACGTTCCGCGCTCGAGGTCGATCGTGGCGCTCGCGCTATAGGCGGCAAATGCCAGAAGCGGCATGCCCAGGTCGTCGGCGGCGTGGCGGGGAATCCTCTCGAGGGTGGCGCCGACGTCGTAGCTCAGGTATCCGACGATCCGCGCTGCCGGGATGCCGGCCTCGCTACGGCCCGTCGAACCCGCGGGGCGATGCGCGGTGACGAACCGCTCGAGCTCAGCGATCGGATCGGCACAATCGTCGAGCACCAACTCGGCGATCGGCCGAGAGCCGCAGAGGGCGAAGCGCTCCCCGTCGAGGAGAAAGGGCTGTCGGTCGTCGAGAAGGGGCGCGAAGAGCGAATAGGGATCGAGACAGTCGCGAGGCAGCGGGATACAGACCGAGCGCAGCGAGGGGGTCACGTCGGATGGCTCATGTCGATCAGCTCGATCTCGAGCCGTTGGGCGAACTCGAAGATCCGCTCGTCGCGGTAGAACTCACCGAAGTAGATGCGGTGAATCCCGCTGTTGGCGATCAGCTTGAAGCAAGGCCAGCATGGGCTCGCGGTGGTGTAGATGTCGGCGCCGTCGATACAGACGCCGTTCTTCGCCGCCTGGATGATCGCGTTGGCCTCAGCATGAACCGTGGCGACGCAGTGGCCGTTCTCCATCATGTGCCCGACTTCGTCGCAGTGCGGTAGATTGCGGATGCTGCCGTTGTACCCCGTCGAGAGGATCGTCTTGTCGCGCACGATCACGGCGCCGACGTTCTTGCGGTCACACGTCGAGCGGGTCGCCACCTCGACCGCGATGTTCATGAAGTAGCGGTCCCAACTGACTCGATCTCGCCCCATCAGGCACTCCTGGCGCTTCGGCTCCGCCTCGCCCTCAGCTGTCGACGGTCACTTTCGCCGGATCGCTGACGTGGATGTTGACGTTGACCGTCGAATCGCCTTCGAGCAGCAGGTCTTTCTTCGACGGCGCGGGCAACATTCCCATCTTGCGCTTGAGGTCGGCCAGCGCGTCGTCTTGGTCGGCGCCTTGTTGCTCGAGCTGCTTGAACTGTTGATCGAGCGTATCGCCAGAGAGCTCGCCCGCGAGCTCGGCAGAGGCCTCCGCTTCGGCTTCCATCTGTTGAACCTTGTCGGACATCCGGTCGAAGGCGTCGAAGGCCGAGGAGTCGGAGAGCCCGCTCATCGTATTCTGAATCGTCTTCTGCGCTTCGGCGCGCTTTTGACGGGCGATCAGAATGTTCTTCTTGCGCGAGGCCTCTTCGATCTTCGCCGCGAGTTGCTGCAGCGCCATCCGCAAGCTATCGGTCGCCTGCTTCTGCGCCATCCACTGCTCTTGGAACTGGTTGGCGATATTCTCGTGCTCGCCCTTGCGGCTGAGCGCCTGCTTGGCCAGGCTGTCATTCCCGGCGCGCACGGCGAGCATCGCTTTGCGCTCCCACTCTTGCGACTTGTTGAACTCTTCTTCCATCTGCTTGTGCAGACGCTTCTCGTCGGCGATCGCGACGGCGACCTGCTTCTTGGCCTCGATCAGCTGCTCTTTCATGTCGACGATCAGCTGATTGAGGATCTTCTCGGGATCCTCGGCCTTGGAGATCATATCGTTGATGTTCGCTTTGATCAGCGTGGATAAACGTGCCCAAATGCCCATGGGTCTTCCTCCCTCGTTCGCTCGTGTTCAGTTGCGAAAATCTTTCAGGACCGGATAGTGCGTGCTCAGAGCCATCGTGATCGAGTCGATCGCCGCCTGGAACTCGTTGTAGTCCAGGTTCTCGACCTCGAGCGCGGCAGTGATCACCACCGAGCCGTCCTCCACGCCGTACGAGCCGTGGATCATCTCGGTCGCGTTGAGTCGTAAGAGCTTCTCGAACAGAGCGGGGCTCGACACGTCGGGCAGCTCCATCATCTTCACCCGGAAGAGCAACACGGAATCCGCCCGCTTGACCACGATGTTCGACACCGTGTCGTCATGGATCACCCACATCCCGTCGCTGACGGTGTCGTACACGAGACCCATATTCAGCATGTAGCTCTCGATGTTGTCGTTCGTAACCATTCAGAACCTCCAATCGCTTACCGCCCCGGCCGAGATAAGCCGGTGACATGAAAGACGTTTTCGCGTGTCGGTTGAGCTCGCTGGATGCCAGAAAAATCGCGATCGACATTATCAATTCTGGTGCAATTGTCAAGGGCGGTTCGGCGCGGAAGCGGTTGACGTCGTCCGACAAAGTTGGTAACCGATAAGCCCGTACCGTTCGCGAATCGAGGAGGTGTCGATTGAGCTGGTCCCGTCGTTTTCTCGTGTTGGTCGTCCTCTCGTCCGTCGTCACGCCGGGTTGCAACGGCAAGAAGAAGGGGCCCTCCACGGGCACCCCTCCGCCAACGGAATCGAAGACGACGGGTAAACCCAGGCCGGGCGAGACGACGAATTCGAACAACCAGCGCCCCAAGAAGGGATCCGATCGCGGAAAGACGCCGACGCGGCGCACCGCGGACTACTCGGTCGTCGACACCCAGCGTTCGATCCGTGTCTTCGATCTGTTGACGAACTCACACCTGGCCCATAGCCAACGCGACGGTCTCTTCATCTCGACGGCGGAGATCGGCTTCTACAAGTACACGCACGGCCGCTGGAAGTCGAGCTTCGTCTTCAACGCAAAGGTCGGAGACGCCAAGGTCGCGCTCGTCGACGGCAAGCAGGCGCTCCTGCGCTTCCCCCTCGCGAGCGCCACCGGCACCGGCAGCTGCGCACTGCGGCTCGGGTTCAAGCCCGCCACCAGCGGCCAGCGCGTCAGCGTCTTCGTCAACGGCAAGGAGATCACCACCTACTCGTTTCGCGGCACGGCGAGAGAAGACGTCCTCGTCGCCCTCAAGCCCGGGCTGCTCAAGCGCGGCGAGAACAAGCTGCGCCTCTATTTTCGCTCGAGTGGCACGCTCGCTGGCCACCGAACCGCGGGCGCCCTCTACTACGTCGCGGTTTCGCAGCACAAGGGGGGCGGCTTCCACCCCGAGGGAAAACGTCCGTCCCTCGTAGTTGGTTCGCCGAACGGACGCTCCCTCAGCGACCAGTTCTCGCGCTACGACTGGTACGTTCAGATCCCGAAGAGCGCGCGCCTCGTCTGCCCAGCCCGCGTCGTCGGTGGCTCCGCCGAGCTCGAGGCGCTCGTGCAGACGGATGGAAGCCCCGAGGTGATCGTCTTCCGACACTCGCGTCCCGCTGGATTGCATCGCCAAGGTGCCGATCTCGCGCGCTTCGGAGGACAGGTCGTCCGCCTCTCGCTGCGTGTCAAGGCCCCTGCGGGTACGACGGTGAGTTGGCTCGACGGCTGCGGGTTCTACGTGCCCAAGGTGGCGCCCTTCGCCGCCCCGAAGACGCCCGCGCGCCACGTCTTCATCTGGATGGTCGACACCCTCCGCTCGGATCGCCTGCGGGTCTATAATCCGAAGACCCGCGTCAAGACGCCGAATTTCGACGCCTTCGTCAAGACCGGCGTGACCTTTCTGCACTCGATGATGCAGGGGGCGCACTCGATTCCGTCGCACGCCAGCGTCCTGACGGGCCTCTACCCGGGCAAACACGGGATGTACAACGACGACAACAAGCAGCCCTCGCGCTCGACGCTGCTCTCCGAGGTGTTCCAGCGCGCGGGATTTACCACCGCCGCCTTCCTCTCGAACGGCTACGTCTCGTCCGCCTGGGGCTACAAGCAGGGGTGGAGCTACTACAAGAACTTCATCCGTGACCGTGAGCCGTCCCATACGGGCTACGTGATGCCGCGCTTGACGAAATGGCTCGAGAAGAACAAGACCAAGCGCCTCTTCATGTACATCGCGACGATCGATCCCCACGTCGCCTATCGCTATCGCGAGGAGTACACCAAGCAATACGACGGGAAAGAGCCCTATAGCGGGCGCTTCAAGAAGTACTGCAACGGCTTCGACCTGGACAAGATCCGCAGCGGCAAATACAAGCTCAGCGCGCGTGACAAGCAGCGGATCAAGGCGCTCTACGACGGCGAGGTGACCTTCAACGACCACTACTTCGGCGTCTTCGTCCAGAAGCTCAAGGAGCTCGGCCTCTACGACAACGCGGTGATCGTCGTGATCAGCGACCACGGCGACGAGTTCTGGGAGCACGGCTCGGTGGGGCACGGCCAGTCGCTCCATGGCGAGCTGGTCGACGTGCCCTTCATCGTGCGCGCCCCGGGTCTGAGCGGCGGGCGAACGCTGGACGAGATGGCCGAGGGCGTCGATCTCTTCCCGACCGTGCTGAACCTGGCGGGGGTGAAGATTCCCGAGCTCGTTCAGGGCGGGAGCCTGCTGTCCCAGCTTCTGCGCAAGTCCTCACACATGCCCTGGCCCGGATTCGCCTCGCGCCCGCGAATCGAGCGCCCGATGCGGACCGGCGACTCGAAATACCTCGTCCGCGATCCCGACACCGATTCCCTCTACGATCGCCGCACGGATCCGCTGGAATTGCGCAATGTTCGCGACGACAAACCGATTGCGTATCGCCACATGCGTGATGTAATCTCGTTCTACTTGGCGTTCGAGAAACGCTGGCGCAAATCGGAGTGGGGCGTGCCCAACAACGTCACCCCCGCGTTCCACAAGGAGGCTCGATGAGCTTTTTCTCGCGTGTGATGCTGTGCGCCGTGGCACTGCTCGCCCTTTCCGGCGTGCAGTGCGGCCGTCGTCTGCACATCAAGAACAGCGTGCCACGCGTGGCGACGGTCGGTCCCGTGACCGATCTCGGTGGCGATCGCGTCGAGATCCGCTTCTCGCTGCAGGACCACGAGAGCGATCCGATCGACGTCGATCTGAGCGTCGTGGACGAGCAGGGCACCGAGGTCGCTCTCGTGCCGGGCATCGGCGGCCACGGAACCAACGGGCTCTCGTCCAAGCCGACGGTCGAGGGCGCCGATCACATCTTCATCTGGGACATCAGCGAGTTGACCCTCAGCGGTCCTCTCCGCCTACGGATCGTGCCGCGGGATCAAGATGTCGAGGGGCTCGCGTATCTCAGTGAGCCGTTCACGATCGAGACGGGAATTCCCGAGCGGATCGTACTCCCCATCGAGTTGCCGCTGCTCGACTAAGCCACCCAATCGAGGTCGTCGACTGGCGGCAAACGTCGGGCCAGCGCCGCCTCGGGTTCGATGCGCCGCCTCAGCTCAGATCGTGGAGACTGCGGGCGAGCAGCAAATTCACGCCGTTCCAGCAGACATGGAAGATCACCGGGCCCCAGATCGAGCGAGTGCGCTCGTAGACCCAGGCCATCACCACGCCGAGAAGCCCCGTGACGGGGATCAGCAGCGGAAGGCCGTGGGCCAGACCGAAGATCATCGCGCTGGTCACCGCGGCGACGGGGAAGTCGACGTGCTTGCGCAGCGTGCCGAAGATCAGATAGCGAAAGAAGAACTCCTCGTAGATCGGGGCGAGGACGGCCACGCAGAAGGGTAGAATCGCGAGGGCGATGCGATCCCGTTCGAGGAGCTCGACGATCTCTTGGGTATTGCTCTGGCTCTCGATGCCGATGAACTTGAAGGCGAGCGAAACCAGCGCCGCGATGAAGAAGATCGGTAGAAAACCGAGGAGCAGGGCGGACGCGCCGAAGAATCCCGGGCCGTGGAACGACCGATCCTCGTCTACCGCCGAGCGCCAGAGAAAGAAGGCGGGCAGCCCCATCACCAGCGCTTTGCCGAGGATCTCGAGGGCGATCAGCTCCGTCGAGGAGAGACTCGAGCGCAGGCCGCTGATCAGCGCAATCGATCCCGCCTGAGCGATGAGATAGAGCGCCAGGGCGATCTTCAGCCGCCCGAGCTCGGGACGTCGCAACACGACCGCGGCGAGGATCACGCAGAGCAGCAGGTTCGGTAGAAAGAGGTTCAGCAACAGCGTGTTCGGCGTCGAAAGCTTGCCCAACAGGCCGATCGCGATGCTGATCAAGAGCAGGGGGATCAGCCCGACGAGCGCTGAGCTCAAGTCTCGGATCTGAAACGGAAATTCGGTCGGTTCGGGATTTGGTGTCGTCAATGCGCCGCTTTAGTTGGGGAAGAAGTTCACGTGTACCAACTGTTCGTTGTACACCAACGCGCTGCCCATCACGAACTTGTTTTCGAAGCGCAGGTCGTCTCCGTCGCCGACCGATACGTAGGTCTGCACGTCGACGTCGCCGAGGGCCTGGGCCACGGGCTTCTCGCTCTCACGAATCGAGTGACCCGCGATGCGATGCGACGGGCGCTGCCGTCGGAAGAGGCGCTCGAACCAGCTCGGCTTCCCGTTGGTCGGAGAGCTCCCGCGCTTGGGAGAGGTGGGCACGTAGATGTTGAAGTCTTCGTTGCGGTCGACGGCGTCGAGGGCGTACGAGCGCAAAAGCTTCGGAAACAGGCGCCCCAGCGTCGCGGGCTTGGCGAACGAGTCGAATACGATGAACTCGCCGTTGACGTAGACCAGGTTGCCGACCTGATCGCGGTGCGGGCGGAAGCGACGGAAATAGCTCTCGACCTCTTCCTCGCGGCGGCGGTAGAAGTCGTTGAAGGCGGCGGTTTGACTCAGCGTGCCGCTACCCATCAGGTAGTCGGTCACGGTGTCCCAGATCTCGCCTTGGTCGGCGAGGAAGCCATTCTTCAGGCGCAGGCTGACCGTCGTGCTCTTGCACTTTTGGCGCCGCGCTCGGGCGGTGTAGATCAGCTTCGAGGTGGTGAACTTCTCGCCCGACTCGTATTTCCAGCGCCCCTGTTCGACGCAGCTCACGGGAACGACGAGCTGGCGCTCGGGGGGGATCAGGAACGAGGCGTTGACGATCCGGTTCTGTTTGGCGCCCAGGAGCTCCTCGCCGTCGACCATCAAGACGTGGCGATCGCCCTTGTTGTGGACCCGCAGCTCGGGGATCGATCCCTGTTCGGAGATCTCGGTGATATCGACGCTCTCCTGCGCCAGGGCCTCGTCCAGCACGCGATACTCGAGCTTGGCTCCATTGCGATAGAAGACGGGATAGATCGCCAGATTCTTGTACGATTGGCATCGTCCGACGTCGATCTGCGACACGAATTGCTGTAGCACAGTTTCCACGCGAAACCTACCTGCGCTCCAGTCACGGCGACGGCGCACCGCGGTTGTTTTACCCGAGTTCGGCGTCGAGGTCGTTGATAATACTTTTTTATCGTACCGCAGGAACCCGCGCGGGGCAATGGAATTGTGTGCAGCTAGAGCCGCGTGACGAGAGAATCCGTGAGAGCGCGGTAGTTTTGTGCGCCCGTGGACTCGGGCTCGTAGCCGAAGATCGACTGTCCAGCGAGTTGTGCTTTGTTCAACGAGGTGTTGACCGAGATCTGCTCGTCAAAGAGCATCTCGCCGTAGCGTGACTCGAGGGTCTCGAGAATCGTCTGGTTCATCGTCACGTTGCGCCGATCGACGCGGGTGATCACGATCCCGGCGACGCGGACGTAGTGGCCGAGTGTGTCTCCGATCGTTTCGACCGTCGAGAAGATGTCGTCGACCCCCTCGAGGGAGAGCATCGAGAGATCGCAGGGGATCAACAGTGAATCCGCCGCGAGCAGCGCATTGAGCGTCAGATTGCCCATGTTTGGAGGGCAGTCGATCACGATCACGTCGAAGTGGGTCCGCGCCACACGCAGCGCGTTGCGCAAGACGAACTCTTTGCCGATCCGCGACGAGAGTTGGATCTCGGTGTCGTTGAGCTGCTTGTCCGGCGGAACGACGTAGAGATTTTGCACCTTGGTCGGCACGACGATCTCGAAGACGTCGCGCTTCTTCGCCAGGATCACCTGCGAGAGCCGCTCGGACCCGAGATAGCCGATCTCGTTGCGCAGCGATGTGTAGACGTGGCCCTGCGAGTCGATGTCGATCAACAGCACCTTCTTGTGGTGGTGCAGCGCCAGCGCGCAGGCGACATTGACCGCCGTCGTCGTTTTGCCGACGCCGCCTTTCTGGGCGCAGACCGTCAACACACGGGCGCGTCGCCCGCCGAGATTCGGCTGCACATCATTCGAAACCAGGCGACGAAGGCCCCCACTGAGCAATCGAGCGACGTCCATCTCTCACCTCCTGCCGATCCGTCGGCGTTCTCTGCGCGCCCCCCCGGGTGCTTCCCGCGTTCGATTGGGCAACGGGTTTGCCGATCTGTCAAGAAATCGCGTCCGCCGACGATCCTCGATCGCCTCGGATCTGGGCCTCGAAAATCATCTTCGATCGCGAGAGTCCTGGAGTTTTCTCACGATGGCGACGAACGCTGGAATGATAACTTGCGTTCGCGCCAATCCCGTCTATGATAGTACACACTCGGCGTGTCGCCTTTGACACGATCGCGAGGCGCCGAGCGAGGATCGGCGCGCTTTCGATGGCTTTTCGCGCCGCCCGCGAGCCGATCCTCGCCGATGGTACGGTTGTTGCTCACTCGTCCTAAGGAAAGAGACGAAGCCAGGCGACCACCTTCTCAACCGATTTCTAGGATCAACGACATGTTTCGATACAAGACGCTCCTACCTCTGATCACCATCGCGTTTCTCCTCGGAGGCTGCAAGGCTCCGACCTCGTCTCCGAACGAGACGCCGTCCACCGAGACGAAGGCGCCGACGCAGAACAAACCCGGCTCCGATCCGAAGAGCCAGACCGGTGGCGATCGGCGCGAGACGCCACTCGTCGTCAGCCCGCTGGACCCCGATCGCAAGCTCAAGCTCGCCATCGGCGACTACTTCAGCTGGTACGGTGAGCAAGCCCGCGGGTTCATCAACCGCCATCGCTTGATGGTTGCCGCGGCGATCAACAAGAGCAATCGCTTTCGCGGTGCTCTGCGCGTCGTCTACAAGCAGAGCAACTACGGCTTTCACTTCTTCGACGCCAAGGGGGCGACCGAGCGCGCGACGATTCTGCAACAGTTCGTCGCCGATCTTCCGAGCCACGCGCTGGACAACGAGCTCTACTTCACCAAGACCCTGATTCCCGAGCTCGCCGCCGAGAAGAGATTGGCCGCCGAGTATCAGGCGCTCAAGGACCAACCCTTCAGCAATCCCAAGAGCGCCGCGCTCTGGGCGATCCTACGCAACCCGAAGCGTCCGACCGGTGACGCGCTCAAGCCGCTCTTCACGAAGGCGAATCTGACCGAGAGCGACGCGGCTCTCGTCGCCGAGCTGAAGAAGCGCACGCTCCAACTCTTCGCGCTGCGCGAGAAGCTGAACCGAGCGCAGATCGGGCTCGACATCAAGTTGATGCGCAACTTCTTCGTCTACAGCCTGAGCTTCAAGAACGTCTGGCTCTACGAGATCCTCAAGGAGAACAAGCTCAACCACAAATACCAGAAGCTGGCGACGGCCGCGTTGATGGCGAGCTGGGCCGAGGTGACCAAAGCCAAGAGCTTCGCCGACGGTCTGCGTCGGATGTGGCCGCAAGATCCGCAGTACGAGCGCTTGCGCAAGGCGCTGGCGACCTATCGCGCCCTCTCCAAGGGGCCGCAACCGAAGAAGCTGAAGATCGGCCGCAAGACGATCTACAAAAAGGGCCAGAGTCACGAGCTGATCCGCGAGGTCAAGGCGCGCTTGGCCCTCGAGGGCTTTTACAAGGGCCCCAAACCCTACACGCGCAAGTTCGACACCGCACTGGTCGAGGCGGTCACGACGTATCAGGCCTCCCACGCGCAGCTCGAAGACGGCAAGATCTCGAAGTACATCCTGCGCTCGTTGAACATCCCCTTCGAGCACCGCGCAAAGGTGATCGCGATCAACCTCGAGCGCTGGCGCAAGTCGCGCGTCGTCTCGAGCGATCCGCGCTTCTTCCGCGTCAACTTGGCGGCGCAGCGCGTCCACCTGTACAAGGACGGCAAGGTGATCGAGACCCATCGGGTGATCGTCGGTTCGAACCGCAAAGACACCGACGCAACGGGGAAGACCGACCACATCAACCGCACGGCGATGTTCTCGCGACCGATGACGATGGTCGTCCTCAACCCGTATTGGCGCGTTCCTCCGCGGATCAAGAAGCTCGAGCTCGACAAGGAGCTCGAGCGCGAGCCGGACTACTACGAGAAGAACAAGTTCACCATCACGACCAAGCCCGACGGCACCGAAGTGGTCTATCAGAATCCCGGTCCACTGAACGCTCTGGGCCAGGTCAAGTTTCTCTTCCCGAACCCGCATATGATCTACATGCACGATACGCCGAAGCGGCATCTCTTCAAGTTGCCCTATCGCGCCTTCAGCCACGGCTGCATCCGCGTGGACAAACCCGTCGATCTGGCGCGCACGCTGTTCAAGCTCGACAATCTGTTGACCGAGGAGCAGCTGAAGAAGATCCTCAAGAGCGAAAAAGAGACGGTGATCAAGCTCAAGACGAAGATCCCCGTCCACATCGAGTACTACACCGCCTCGGTGGCGGACGATGGGACGGTCGAATTCCACAACGACATCTACTACTACGATCGTGACTGGTTCAGAGAACAACGAAAAAAAGCTCGCCTCCGCACCCAAAACGGCGTCCAGCTCAGCAACAAACCTTGAGCTCTCGCTCGATGTGCTGATCACGCCCGAGGGCGAGGTGATCTTTCCCGACCTGCCGCGTGAGATGCTCGAGGTCGCCGTCGAGCTCGATCCCGACGACGAAGAGCTGCGCCGACGCCGCCGATGACGTCGCGCGCGGACCCGGTTGTCTTGGCCGCGTCTCTGTGGAATACTACCTTGACGTAACGCCGAACCGATTTCTAGACAGAGGAGGAAGCGGATGTCTCAAGCGATCGAGGCGCAGGTGCAGGCTCTCGTAGGCCGCGATGGCGAACGGCACGATGCGCGCAAGGCGCTCGGCACGGTCCCGGTGCTGGCGGTCGAGGGCCCCGCGGGGATCGGCAAGACCGCGCTGGTACGCGATTTGGCGCAGCAGCTGGCGGCCGAGGATTCGAAGCGCGTGGTCCACTGGGTCGACGCGCCCGAGACGGGAGATTTTCGACTGCTGCTCTATGCCATCGGACGCGCCCTCTCGGGCCCGGGCCTCGCCCTGCGCGAGCGCACCCTCGCCGACTTGCGGTACTGGGTCACGGCGCTCGTCAACGACAGCGACGCAGTGGTGATCGTCGAGGACCTGCATCGGATTCGCGACGCCGAGCTCGACGTCTTCCTGCGTTCGGTCTCGTCGCAGTTGGGGCGCGGGCGCCTGCTCGTCACCTCGCGCGAGTCGCTGAACCTGCCGATGCGCACCTCGGGGGCGCTGCCCTGGATCACCCTGGCACCCCTCGACGGCGACAGTGTCTATCGGATGGTCCAAGACGGGTACCGCGCCGCCGAGATCGATCCGCCGTCCCGCGACGAGGTCGACCGGGCGGGCGAGTTCCTCGAGGGGATTCCGGATCGCGTGCGCACGGCCTGCACGATGTCCGCCTGGGCGCGTCTGCCGTTCCACGAAGCGGCGATGCAGGCCAAGGGCGGCGACGTCCTGGACATGTTGGTGATCCAGATCGGCGCCGACCAACAGAAGGCGATGGGGACCCTCGCCTTGACGGGCTATCCGATGCCCGAGGCGGTGCTCAAGCGCTTCGTCGACGCCGAGATCGACGTCACCGGCTACGCCTGGCAACTACTCGTCGAGCGGCGTCCCGATGGGCTCTGGCTGCCGTATCGCTATCGTCAAGCCGTCCGTCACTGCTTACGCGTCGGCCAGCGTCTGAAGGTTCACGACCAGCTCAACGACTACTACTGGGACGCCTTCAAGGACAGCGGCGACGTCGAGCTTGCCCTGCGCTCGATCGAGCACGCCCTCGAGGCCGGGCGCCCTGGCGACGCCGCCGACCGTTTCGAGCGGGTGTTGCCGACCGCGCGACTCGAAGGGTTGCACGCCCGCGTGCTCGAGGCATCGCGGCGAATCCCCGAGCGGATGCGCGCCTCACGCCCGAAGATCACGGGCGGGATCTACTTCTGCCGCGCCTTCCTCGGCGACAAGATGGCGCTCAAACGGCTCGAGGACGCCCTCGAGCAGGCCACGAGCGACGAGCGGGAAGGTCTGCTCGCCGATCTCGCCTGGCTACATCGCGAGCTCGGCGATATCCAGCGCTCGATCTACTATCGGACGCGGGCGGTCGACGAGGCGCGCAAGCTCGACGAGCAGCGCAAGCTGTTGGCCCACCAGATGGAGCTCGCCGACCTGCATCTGGTGATCCGCGACTACGAGATGACGCGACGAATTCTGCGCGAGAGCCGCGAGCTCTTGATGGAGCTCGAGCAGGACATGCCTGCGATCGAGGGCAAGTACTTCCTCTGTCGCGGGATGCTGAGCCTGATCGACGGCGATCTGCGATCCGCCGAGAAGGATCTGGGGCGGGCGAAGCTGACCCTCAGCGAGGCGATGGCGTTTCGCGACGTCGGGCAGGTCGACCGTCGCGTCGGCCGCTACTACGCCGCACTCGGGAACTGGGAGAAGGCGATCGAGTCCTACCAAGAGGCGCAAGAGACGCTGCGCCGGTCGGGCGATCTGCTCGACGCGGCCGAGGTCGAGCTGATCCTCGCCGAGCTTCACCTCTATCGCGGCGACAAAGCGCGGGCGACGGCGCTGATCGCCTCGGCCAACGAGGTGATGCGCGAAGAGTCCGAAGAGTACGCCCGCCCGCTCGAGGGGCCGATGAAGCTCTGCCGCTCGCGTCTGGCGCTGTTCGACGGTGCCCTCGTGGATGCCCGCGAGCGATTGGAAGAGGCGCTGCGCGTGATGGGCGAGACGCTCGAGCCGGATCGTCACGCCGAGCTCTCTCGTCAACTGGTCGAGCTCTATTCGGCCGATGGTAACTTCTTCCGCGCTCGCGACGTGCTCAAGCGGATGGGCGAGCTCGAGAAGGGCGATGCGATGGCGAAGGGAGCTCAGCAAGAGCGGCATCTAGCCGAAGCGTGGTATGCGCTCTACCGCGGCGAGCACGAGCGCGCCCGAACGCACGCGCAGCAGGCGCGAGAGGCGGCGCAGGGGTCACACGCCTATCTGCGCATCATGGAGTCGCTGAAGATCCTCGCGCTGGCGGCGCTCGACGAGCACGACTTCGATCGTCTCGAGGAGGTGCTGCGCTCCCTCGAGCGGATCAAGGTCAAGTCCGACCGCGTCACCCCGCTCTACGCGCAGCTCTTCGTCGCTCGCCGAGAGGCCGAGCGCGAGCGCTGGGACGAGCTTGGGCCTGCCCTCGAGGCGCTCAAACGGGCGACACACGAGGCGGAGTTCGAGACCTTCAACGCCTGGATCGCCTTTCTCGAAGCGCGCCTCGCCGACGCCCAGGGCCGCGATCGCGAGGGCTCGGAGATCGGTGCCGAAGCGTACGAGAAAGCGAAGGCCGGCCTCTCGCTGCTGGCGGCGGAGATCGGTTTTTTCACCTCCGGCGTCGATCGACGTCGTGGAATTCCCGGCGCCGGCGATCACTATCGCCGCGAGGCGCGGCTGGTGATGGCGCATCGACCGGACCTGAAGCTGCTCGGCCTGAAGGTCGAAGAGGCGGTGCGTGCGCATCGCTTCAAGGCTGGCGATCGCACCAAAGTGCGCGAGACCGCACTCGAGCTGGATGAGGCGAGCCTCAAGCGCGCCTGGGCGAAGGCGAAGTCGCTCCATCTGCTTTCGCGGGGGACCTGCACGATGGTCAGCGCCACGGGCTCACGCGAGGTCGAGGCGGACTACCGTGATTTCGTGCCAGCCAGCGAGGCCGAGCTGATCATCGACGCCGCCGACTACACGACGTTTCGCGGCCGCGAGGTGATCTCCCTCGACGACAAGCGTCTGGTCCACAATCTGCTCTGCCATCTGGCACGCACCGCCAACAACCCCCAAGAGAGCTCCGAGGTCTTCACCGCGGTCTGGGCCGAGCGCTACGAGGGCGCGGAGAGCGAGTCTCGGCTCGAGACCTCGATGCGGCGCCTGCGGCAAGCTCTCGGCGGTCCCGAAGGTTCGGGGCGGTTGCTGATCACCTACTCGAGCGGCAAGCTCGGCCTCGACACGAACGCGACCTGGCTGCTCTTCGAAGAACCGCAGAAGAAGCGCTACGGAATGCCCGACGAGTAGTCGTCGTCGCCGGCGCGAGACGCGGACCGGCTAGATCCAAGATGTTGACTACGGCGCCTCGGCGACGGCGGGTTGTCGCTCTGGCTCGCGTGCGACGAAGAGGTGCGCGCGGAACTGATCGAGCGTGGTGATGTCGTGGATATCATGGTCGAAGATCGGTACGATTCGAACCTGGTCGGTCTGGCAGCTCTGCTCGAGGTCGCGCACGCGGCTTCGATCGAGCTCGGAGAGGACCTCGTAGTCCTTGTAGATACGCAGCATCTTCTCGACGAAGAGCGCACCGTTCTTGCCATCGCGGATCCGTTCGAGGAGCTGCCCTTCGAGCGTCGCGTCGGCGACGGGCCAGTCGTGGGCCCGATTGACGATGAAACAGCCAAAGGGCATCCGCTCGCGTCGTAGGAGCTGGTGAAAGTAGATCCCGTCGTTGATCGACGCGGGATCGGGCGCGCAGACGACGACGAACGCGGCGCGCTCCGAGCCCAGAAGACGTTTGACCGCCGCCGCTCGCCCTTGAAATCCGTCGTACATCGCGTTGAAGCTGTCCAGGAACGTCAGCAGATCGAGGAGGAAGTCGAAGCCGATGAACTTGCTGATCCCTTTGAGGACGTATGAGTTGCGGTTGAAGACCCGAAATCCGACGCGGCCGAGGGTTCGCGAATAGTCCATCATCGTGCGGAACGAGCGATTGTCGAGCAGGCGAATCAGCTTCGACGGGGCCTGGAGAAAGTCGAGGGCGTGGGCTGTCGGTGGCGTATCGAGCACGACCAGGTCGAAGCGTTTCGCCTGGTGCACTTCGTAGAGCTTCTCCATCGCCATGAATTCGTGGGTGCCGGCGAGGGCGGTCGACGCCTTTTCGTAGAACACGCTGCCGAGCAGTCGGTCTCGTGACTCTGGGTCGGGTGCGTGGGCGCGGATCAAGCCGTCGAAGGTCTCCTTGGTGTCGAGCATCAACGCCCAGAGCTCGCCGCCGGGTTTGCACCCAACCCGCTCGAGAAGGTCCGGGTCGATCCGCGTCGGTTGGCTCGGAAGCGAGCCGAGACCGAGAGAATTCGCCAATCGCTTCGCGGGATCGACGGTGAGGACCAACACCTTCTTGCCCTCGACGGCGGCGTGCAGCGCGATCGACGCGGATGTGGTCGTTTTTCCGACTCCACCGCTGCCGACACAGAGAATGACCTCTTTCGACGAGACCAGGTGATTCAGCATCTGGCGTTATTTCTGGGGTTCGTTGGCTTGATTCGCTTCGGGCTCGATCTCGTCGGCGGCATGATGGCGGTGCGCCCAGAGGGCTCGGCCTCCCTGGAAGAGGTTCTCCGCGAGGCCGACGACGACATAGCTCGAAAAGAGCACAACCAGCGCGAACGACGGGCGCACCTGCATCGAGACGATCGTCGCCGCGCCAGCCAGCGCGAGCAGCACCGCCAGGGTACGCGGGTTCTTGAGCTTGAGCTTCTTGAAGGCGCGGTATCGAACCCGGCTGACCATCAGGTAGCTCAGGGCGATCACGACGAATAGCACCGAGAGCTGGCCTTGAACTTCGGTGGCGCCGCTCTGCACGTGCGCCAGGACGAGTGAGGTCAGCATTCCCGCGGCGAGGGGAATCGGCAGACCGACGAAGTCGCCCGAAGAGCTCTCGCGATTGCGGGTCGCCAGCACATTGAAACGGGCCAGTCGCCCCGCGCCGCAAGCGACGAAGAGGAAGGCGGCGAAGAAGCCGAGGTCAATACCCCACAGGTTGAGGTTCATCAGACCCCAGCGATAGACCAGAATCGCTGGGGCGACCCCGAAGGAGATCATGTCCGCCAGCGAATCGAGCTGCAGCCCGAAGTCCGACTGGGTTCGCGTCATTCGTGCGACGCGGCCGTCGACCATATCGAAGAACATCGCGAAGACAATCGCCAATGCCGCCGCCAGGAAGTCTTGCGGCGCCGTCCCGCGAAAGCTGTTCACGATCGAGTAGAGACCGCAGAAGACGCTCGACATCGTGAAGAGGTTTGGAAGAATAAACAGGGTTTTTCGCAGTTTCATCGTTCCCCTCGCGGGCCAACCGCCGTCGGCGCGATTGAGAAGCAAGGATCGTACCAGCGAGCCCCAGTTCTCGCGCTCGCGCACCGCGTCGTGATCGGCGACCCACCGACTCGGCGTCTGCGTAGGTTCGTTCGCACGAATGCGAACCGCCGCTCACAACGCTTCAGATATAGCCTCATCCGCGCAGGACGTCAAGGAAAGCTGGTGGAGGTTCTTGAGGCTTGGCCAGCCTGCGGGCCCGATGAAGGGGTGATGTGGCCTTCGGCGAGCCATTTCAGCCCATGGCTCACTTGGGAAACTCCGTCGGCTCGCGAAAATCTTCGAGATACTCGACGTGCTCGAGGACCAGACCTCGGGCCGGTGCGGTGGGACCTGCCAGCGTTCGGTCGCGGGCCTCGAGGAGCTCGCCGATCCACCCGGGTGGCCGACGCGATCGGCCAACCTCGACCAGCGAGCCGACGAGATTGCGCACCATCTGGCGCAAGAAGGCGTTGCCCTTGATCTCGAAGCAGAGCAGCTCACCCCGCGGCTCGATCCGCACGTGATGGATGAAGCGAATCGGTGAGCGCGCATCGCAGCCAGCGGCGCGAAACGAGGTGAAGTCGTGCTCTCCGCAGAGCGCGCGTGCCGCCTCACGCATCGGCTGGGCCTCGACGGGAAGGGGGATGTGCCAGCTGAAGCGATGCAGCAACGGCGCGCGGACGGGCGCGTTGTAGATCTGGTAGCGATAGATCTTGAAGACCGAGCAGCGCTTGGCCGAGAAATCCGCGGGTACGGGTTCGACGTGTCGAACCACGATCCCGCTCGGCAAGAGGCTGTTCAAGCCCCGCAAGAGACCGTGATATGGAATCGATCGCGGCGCATGGAAATGGCTGACGTGCGCCTCGGCGTGTACCCCCGCGTCGGTGCGGCTGCAGCCGTAGCTCGTGAGCGGCTCGCCATACAGCGTCCCCAGCGCTCGCTCCAGCTCGCCTTGCACCGTCGGGAGCGTCGCTTGGCGCTGCCAGCCGTAGAAGTCGGTGCCGTCGAACTGGAGCGTGAGCTTGATCGTCTCTTTCAAAACTCGAATGCGAGGCCGACCGTGAACGTCAGATCCGAGAGGTCGATCGAGCGCGAGCGGAAGAAGTTGTTCACCTTGGCGTAAAACAGCTCGGCGAAGAGGTAGCTGTGGTTCACGCCGACTTCGGCATCGAAGGATTTCGCTGTCCCGGGGGAGAAGAAGTCGAGCAGGAACGCGAGCCCGGCGTTGACGTGGAAGCCCCAGGTGCCGCCGTAGCCCTTCTTGCCGTCGACGACCGGAATCTTGCCCGTCGCCGTGCGCGTCCACCAGATGTAATAGTCGAAGCCGAACTTGACGTAGGGCACGAGCGGCACGTTGAACCGCTTGGCGACGTAGTCGAAGCGATAGACCAACATGATCGCCAGGGGCAGAATGTGGAACTCCGCCTTGTCGGCGCTCTTGTCCGTCCCATCGGCCGTCAGCGCCTTACCCTTGTCTCGACCGTACCCCAGCGTAAACCCGAGGCCGAAGCTCCCGACTTTCCGCCAGAACTGCCAGTCGAACTCGATCTGCGTAAAGAAGAATGGATTCGACCCGAAGATATCTTTGTAGGGCGTGCCATTCTTCACGCTCGAGTCGACCTGGGGCTTGTAGGGGCCGAACTTGAGCTCGAAGGCGAAGTTCTGAGGCGACTCCGCGCGAAGGGGCAGGGCACAGAGGCCGACCACGGCGAACGTGAACCAGGCGACAACTCGGGATAGCATCAATTTCCGCCCTCCGAAGATACGAGAGTCCGCTGTAGAATGTGGCGCCGCCGTCGACGCCAGTAGACCGTGGCGCCCGCCGAAGAGAGAACCAGGAGCCAGAAGAGCCAGGCGCTTGCGCCGTAGAGCTCGATGAGCATCGCGATCGGCCAGAGGACGGCGCCGACGACGTACCGGGCGTATCGATTCTCGGCGATCGCGCTGGCCCAGATCGGGCCGTAGCTGTAGTAGGCGGCGATCAGCGATCGCCCGACGTTCGAGGTCGCGAGCACCGTGTCCCGGAAGTGGCGCAACGAGACGACCCGCCGATCGTCGTAGCTGCCGAAGGTCGCCGTAGCGACAAAACAGAACCCGCCGTCGTCCGCGTCTTCGCCCGCGGTCTTGACATAGTGTTCGTAGAAGCCCTGGGTCTGCTCGGGCACGACGCTGACGAAGTTGGCGAAGGCACTCTCGTTGCCGTTTTCGTCGACGGCGGCGACGGTTACGTAGTAGGTGCGGCCGTTCTCGATGCTGCCCGTGAGCTGGACGCTCGTCGAGGAGGCGCTCTTCGAGTCGACGCTGTCGCGCTCCTCGAAGGTGAACTCTTTGTCCGAATAGTAGACGCGATAGCTGTCGGCGCCCTCCACCGAGCTCCACGAGACGTTGATGTTGTTGCTGCCACCCGACGCCTCGACTCCCGAGGGGGCCGAGGGCGGCGTGAAGTCGAGCCGGACGCGCAGCTCGAGCTTCGGTTTGGCGGTCTCTTCTCCCGTGAAGCTGGCATCGGTGACGATGATCAGCATTTCCCGCTGCTTGTCCGCCGTCGTGTCGCAGTCGATGTCGATCAGCTGCTCGAATGGCACGGTGTAGCTGTAACGCGTGACCGTCGTCTGCAACGATCGGCTTCCGTCCTCGACCAGCTTGCACTCGTCGGTCGCCGACGGCTCGTTCGAGCAGTCGTTACCGACCTCCACCGACCAGGTCCCCCCCGTCGGCGCCGGCGAGACGTCGAACGTGACCTTCAACCCGCGTCCCTGCTGCTTGTATTCAACACAGTCGTCGTGGTTGATCACGTACTCGACTTTGTTCGTCGAAATCTGTCCGAGCCGATCGTCGAGCTCGAAGGAGCTGTCGCTCGGCTCATAGGAGAACAGGGTGATCGTCGAGACCTGGGCTCGCGATACCGAGCTGAGTGGGCCCAGCAGAATCAATAGCGAAAGAATCGATGCAACGCGCATACTCGCTCCCGAGGCTGTTGCACGCCGACACTTCACGAAGCGTGCCAATCGGAAAACCCTGATATCCGAAGGATTTCAAAGGGCTGTCAGCGGTGCGGATTGCCAGATTGGCAATCGGGGACGAATTATACTCAAGTTCGTGACATTTTGTCAGAGGTTATTTTCCCGCACGAGCAGCTCGGCGATCTGAACGGCATTCAGCGCGGCGCCCTTGCGCAGGTTGTCGGAGACGACCCAGAGGTTGATCACGTTTGCCCGCGTGGGATCGCGACGGATCCGCCCAACGAACACGTCGTCGGTCGAGGGGCATTCGATCGGCACGGGGTACCCATTCTCTTTTGGATCGTCGACGAGCACCACACCTGGGGCCGCCCGCAGCAGCTCCCGCACTTGATTGACGGTCAGCGGCTTTTCCAGATCGAGGTTGACCGCCTCCGAGTGCCCGCAGAATACGGGAACGCGCACCGCCGTCGGGCTCACCTCGATCGTATCGTCGCCCATGATCTTACGCGTCTCGTGGACGAGCTTCATCTCTTCGTCGGTGTAGCCGTTGTCGAGGAAGCTGCCGATGTGGGGCACGCAGTTGAAGGCGAGCTGCTTGTGGTGCACCTTGATCTCGAAGGGCTTCTGGTTCAGGATCGCCACGGTCTGGTCGGCGAGCTCGTCCATCCCCTTTTTGCCCGCGCCTGACGCGCTCTGGTACGTCGAGACGACGATGCGCCTGATCCGCGCCGCCTTGTGAATCGGCGCGAGGGCGACGACCATCTGGATCGTCGAGCAATTCGGGTTGGCAATGATCCCTTTGTGGGTCAACGCCGCCTCTGGATTCACTTCGGGAACCAGCAGGGGGACCGAATCGTCCATCCGCCAAGCGCTCGAGTTGTCGATCACCACGGCGCCCGCCTTGGCAGCGATCGGGGCGAACTGACGCGACGTGGAGCCGCCCGCCGAAAAGAGGGCGATCTCGACGCCCTCGAAAGAGTCGGCGGTCAACTGTTTGATCGTGTAGGGCGCGTCGCGAAACGTCAGCTTCTCTCCCGCGCTCCGCTCGGAGGCGAGCAGGGTCAGCTGGCCGACAGGAAAATCGCGCTGCTCGAGGGTCTCGAGCATTTCGCGACCCACAGCGCCCGAGGCGCCGACAACCGCAACATGGAAGGTTCTGGTCATAATAGAGCTCCGCGTCTCATGGTCCGTAGACAGACTGACAAATCTTAGAGGCAGAACCTCAACGCTGTCAACGTCCTTGAAACGTGGCTCTTGGAGCTGAGCCCCTCTTTCTGCTAGGATGAGAGACAGAGCCGCGAGCAGCTCACCCTTCGCGCCTCGGATGGAGCCGATTCGATGCGACTTTCAAGCGTCAGACGCGTTGTTGTGCGCTCGCTCTTAGCGCTGGGCCGGCTTGCGCCCGCCGCAGCGCCTGCGCTGACGCTTCGCTGCGCCGAGATCTATCGCAACGACGGCTCCCTCGGCGCCGCCTACGCGCTCTATCAAGAATATTTTCGCAGCGGCGCCATCGATGCGCGGGCGTATCTCGGCGTTGGTCGACTCTGGCTCGAAAAGGGCCAGCTCGCTCCTGCCCTCAGCGCGTTGACTCGGGCGCGGCAGCTCGATCCAGCGAACGCCGATACCCTCTTCTCGCTCGGCAACCTCTACTTCGAGCTCCAGCGTTACGACGACGCGATCCGCAGCTATCGCGTCGCGCTCGCCTGCGATCCCCGTGACATTCGTGTGATCTACAATTTGGGGCACGCGTTGAGCCGCGCCGAGCGCACAGACGATGCCCTCGAGGCCTTTCGGCGCGTGATCGCCGAGAGCCCGAAGTACTACAAAGCGCACTTCATGGTCGGCTATCTCCTCGCGCGCAGCGGGGACGTGGAGCAGGCGATCGAGGCCTACCTCGACACCCTGCGGATTCGCCCCGATTACGAGCGGGCACACTACAACCTCGGGAACTGCCAGGTCAAGCTCGGACGCGTCGACAAGGCGATGAAGGCCTATCTTCGCACGATCGATCTGAACCCGGGCTACGGCAAAGCCTATCTTGCGCTCGGACAGCTCTACCTGATGCAAGGCGACACGCAGGGGGCGATCTCGGCGTTCGTCAGCGCGATGTACTGCTCGCCGATGTTGACCGAAACCCACTTCCATCTGGCCCAGGCCTATGAGCGCATCGGTCGCTATCGCGACGCGATCAAAGAGTACGAAGCGTTCTTGCGAGCCAACCGCGTCTCGGAGATTATCGCCCACGTCCGGGCTCGCATCGAGGAGATCGCGATGAAGCTCAGCCCCAGTCCGATTTGAAGGAACCGATCGAGATGGCCAACCGCATGTTGCGCGCCGTGGCGCTTGGTGTTCTTCTGCTGGCGCTGCAGGTCGGCGGTTGCGCCTCGTCGTCGACAGCCTCGGAGGCGGGCGACACGACGGCCGCGAGCGACACGACGGCCGCGAGCGACACGA
>JAGQJP010000469.1 GCA_020430585.1 Myxococcales bacterium
CGCACGATCCTCGAGCTCGGCGGGAACAACGCGCTGATCGTGATGAACGACGCACGGCTGGACCTGGCGACGCGGGCGATCGTCTTCGGCGCCGTCGGCACGGCGGGCCAGCGCTGCACGACGACCCGCCGTGTGTTGGCGCACCGCGACGTCGTCGACGAGCTCGTCGAGCGCCTGGTAGCGGCCTACAAGACCGTGCCGATCGGCGATCCCCTCGACCCGAAGACGTTGATGGGACCGCTGATCGACGAAGACGCCGTGCAGCGGATGCTGCGCGCCCTCGATGCGATTCGCGAGCAAGGAGGCGAGGTCGTCTGCGGCGGCCATCGACTGACCGACGGTGCGTACGCGAAAGGACACTTCGTCGAGCCGACGATTGTTCGCGCCAACTCCGATCTTCCGATGATGCAGAGCGAAGTGTTCGCGCCAATTCTCTACGTCGTCGCCGTCGACTCCCTCGAGGAGGCGATTCGTGTGAACAACGGCGTGCCGCAGGGGCTCTCGTCGGCGATCTTTACCGACAGCCTGCGCAGCGCCGAGACCTTCCTCAGCCACATCGGCTCCGACTGTGGGATCGCCAACGTCAACATCGGCACGAGTGGCGCCGAGATCGGTGGCGCCTTTGGCGGCGAGAAAGAGACCGGCGGCGGTCGCGAAGCGGGGTCAGACAGCTGGAAGGCCTACATGCGACGCCAGACCAACACCGTCAACTGGGGCGACTCCCTTCCCCTGGCCCAGGGGATCGAGTTCGGCTGAGCGCGCGACGACGACCCGTCGGTGATGCGACAGGATCACCCGAGCGTCAGCGCAGGTATCGAACGAGCTCGCGGCGGAGCAGCGACTCCTCGACGCCCTTGAGCGTAGGCAGGTCGGCAAGCAATCGACGTGCCTCCGCTTTGGTCGGCGCGTTGACGAATCGAATCAGCCGTCGCGCCGCCTCGGGGAGCTTCTTCGCCCTCAACACCGCGCTCTTCGTCGTTCCTGCCAGCCCAAGAACCCTCACCAACGACGCGAGTGTCTGTTTTCGGTCGAGAGCGTCGAGCGTGTAGTAGTTCCCGGCGAGCTCGAAGGTGTAGCGCACCTGCGCAACGCCCAGCTTGCGACGACCCACCTCGAGAATCGAGCGGGGAAAGCCGACTTGCTGGTAGACGGTCAGTGAATCGAGCGGCGGACCTCCGACGGCCTTGAGGATCAGCACGACCAGGTCCCGAATCGCACGCATCAGGTTCGTCCGGTCGCATCGAAAGCTTCGAGGGGTAACGCGAAAGCCTAGATCTCGCAGGTCGAAGAGGTTCGGATAGCGACCAAAGAGGCGCTGGGTGTACGCCTTCTCGTCGGATGTCGCCGGGCGTGTGGGCGCCATCGCGAAGATGTTGTGCAGGGGCTTCGAACCGAACATCCGATCGAAGATCAGCGCACCAGAGCCGTCGACGAAGCGCAGAACGAGGCTGAATTCCCTGCGCGGCGCGCGATAGAGCACGCCAACACGATAGGGACGCGCGGGGATCGGCAGCCACGCCCGGCGATACTGGACCCAGTAGTGGGGCGCCTTGGTGACGAAGCGACGATCGCTGGGATAGGGATAGCTCGAATAGCGGGTGGCGAGGCGCCGCTTCGTCGCCTCGGGCTGATTATCCAGGGCGTGTCGCGCCTTGCGGCAAAATGCGTCGACCCGCTGGTCGCTCCAGCGCGACGGCGCCGTTGGGGGGATCAGCTGCTTCAGACGGCTCGTCGCGGCGGCCGCCCCGCCGCACGACGTGACCGCGAGGAGGACGAGCACTAGGATCCTGGCTGACATCGAGTCTCCTTTAGACCATGCCGTAGTGGCGTTCGTTGACGATCAAGTCGGCGCAGCTCGAGCCGCTCTGGGTCGCCAGCTCGGTACCGACGCCGCGGGCGCCAGCCCCGTCGCCACAGAGGTAGAGACCACGAATGGGGGTGCGCTGCGGCGGTCGGTAGCGACCGACCTGGTCCGGGGTCTGCCCGCTGGTCACAGCGGCCCCGCCACTCTTGCCGATCCAGCGCTCGATGAACTGCACGTCGAGGGTGTCGCACCAGAGCATGTGGTCTTCGAGCCCGGGCACGACAGCGGCGACGGCGCGCATCATCTCGTCGATGAAGCGTTGGGAGGAGTGATCGAGCTCGACGTCCGTCGTCGGCGCGACCGAGCAGACGGTGATCAGCTGCTGTCCAGCGGGCCCGAGGCCCGGGTCGAAGTTCGTCGGCACCGGGCCGTAGAGCGGCACGACCGGCGGGACCCGCCCGGAGGTCAGCTCGTCGAACATCGATCGGTAGTCGGGGATCTGCCAACCGCCGCCGTTTCGCCGCTGACGCGAGAGAGAGCCATCGTCGACGCCGCCGACGAGGCATC
>JAGQJP010000470.1 GCA_020430585.1 Myxococcales bacterium
AATCTCCACGCCCGCCAGGGCGCGCTCTGCCTCATCGGTGGAGAGAGCGGAATCGGCAAAACCCGGCTGGCTCTCGAATGCGTTCAGCAAGCGATGCGAGACCGCAAGGCCGATGTCTACATCGGGGCTTGCGCGCCGATCGGGAGCCGACGCACCGGCGGCGCGCTGCACCCGATGCGCACCGTGCTCGAGGCGATCAGTGACCGGCTGCGAGAGGACGGCGAGCGACAAACCCTCGACATCTTGGGAAAAGACGTGCGGCTCTTGTCACAGTTCGAGCCGAGCCTGGCGACGCTGCCGACCGTCTCCGAGATGGACGAGCCGGTCTCGTTGCCCGCTCGGGAAGCGGAGATGCGCGTCTACGTCGCGCTCCAACGCGTCTTCGAGCGCCTCTCGCGACTGCGTCCGATCCTCCTCGTCCTCGACGATCTGCAGTGGGCGGATGACCTGACGATGGGCTGGCTCCGTTTTCTCGTGCGCTCGCGCTTCGACCAGCGCTGTCGCCTACTGATCCTCGGCATTTTTCGCCGCGAGGAGAAGACGATCGAGCTCGATCGCCTGATGCAGATGGAGCGCGTCGACAATCTCTTCCTCGAGCGTCTCGATCGCCAAGCGGTCGGCGAGGTCGTACGCACGATGCTCGCGATGCCGAGGGCGCCAGACGAGTTCGTCGATTTCCTGCACCGTGAATCCGAGGGCAATCCCTTCTTCGTCGCCGAGTACCTCCGCACCGCCGTGACCGAGGGGATGTTGACCCGCGATCGCAGCGGAAAGTGGCGCCTGGTGCAGGCGGCGCTCGACGATCTGGCCCTCGAAAGCCTCGAGCTGCCGCGGGCACTCAAGCAGTTGATCGAGCGACGGATCGACGCGCTCGACGTCGAGGCGCGCCGCGCCGCCGAGTTCGCGGCGGTCCTCGGGCGCCAGTTTTCGCCCGATCTACTCGCCGAAGGCCTCAGCGCGACCGATCTCTCCGGCGTCGACCAGCTCGTCGAGCGCGACGTGCTCGATTTCGACGACGACGGTCGACTCTTTTTCGCCCACGAGAAGATCCGCGAGGTGACCTACGCCCAGATCCCCGCTCCGCGACGCGCCGAGCTCCATCGTCTGGCGGCCGAGTGCCTGACCCGACGCGACATGCGCGGTCAATACCTCGCGCAACGCGCCCACCACTGGGAGTTTGCCGGAGAGGTGGGACTCGCCCGCAGTTGCTACTACGACTCCGCCGCCTCGGCGACGAGCCGCTTCGAGTTCGGCGAGGCGAAGCAGCTTTTTCACGCCTACCTCAACCTCGTCTCCCAGGCCGACGGCGAGAGCATCGGTTGCCGACAGCAGCTCGGGCGGCTGCTCCTCGAGAGCGGTGAGACCCACGCCGCGGAAGTGCAGGCGACGATCGCCTTCGACGAAGCGTCGGCGCTCGACCTCACCGTCGAGCAGGGCCGCTCGTACGTGCTGCTCGCCGAGATCAACCGGGTGCGCGGCGACGTCGACAGCGCCCTCTGGCAGCTCCAGATGGCGAGCGAGGCCTTCGCCGATCCGAGCTGCGAGGTCGAAGAGTGCCATCGTTTGATGTTGCTCGCGCGGATTCGCGCCGATCTGAGCGAGAGTGACGCGGCGGAACAGGCGAACACCGCCGCGCTGATCCTCTCGCGCCGCCACGAGATGCGCAAGGACGAGGGACAGATCCTGAACAATCTAGCGACGATCCACTTCCTGCGCGGCGAATTCGACAGCGGCCGTAGCGAGATCACCGAGGCTCTCGAGATCCACCGGGCCGAGGGCGACCGCCTCGCCGAGGGGCTTGCGCTCGGCATCCTCGGCACCTCCTATCAAGAGCAGGGCCACTTCGACCGAGCGATCGCGCTGCGGGAAGAAGCGCTGCGGATTCATCGCGAGCTCGGACAGCGCGGGATGGAGGGCCACGCCCTGGCGGCCCTCGGACACCTCTACCTCGAACAGGGGGACAGCGAGCGGGCGTTGCTCTTCTTCGCGCAAGCCCTCGATATCCACCGAGAAGTCGGAAATCGGCGCTACGAGGGCACGACGATCACGGGGCTCGCCACGCTGCTGATGGAGAATGGAGAGTTCGAGCAATCGGAGAAGCGATACGAAGAGGCGCTCGCGCTACACCACGAAGTCGGCCACAAGAGCTTTCAAGCGGCGACGTTGATCAATCTCGGTTGCCTGCGCCGCCGCCTCGGCTGGCTCGACGAATGCGACGAAGCGCTGATGAGCGCATCGATCATCCTCGACGAGATCGACGACCCCTACGGATCGGCGCTCCATCAATGTCAGCTGGGCCATCTTCGTCTAGCGCGGGGTGATAGCGCCCAGGAGCAGCACGAACGAGCTTCGGAGATCGCAACGCGCCTGCACACGACCCCTCAAAGCGAGCTCGGACGGGCAGTTGACGCTCTGGGGGAGGCATTGTCCGCATCGGAAAAGGGTGAAGTGCTGTATCGGGGGGAGAGTTTACGGCATCTGGCGCCAGCGGTGCAACACGGCCTGGCGACGCGAGGGCTGCTCACGACCCGATAGTCATCGTACCGTCCTTAACGGTGAAGACCTTGCTCTGGAACACGGCGCCCGGATTATCGCCGCTGTCCTTGAAGACCTCTTCCTGATCGGCGTAGTAGAACGTCGCCACGACCTTGTCGGCGGCCACGTCGATCACGGTGTAGCCCTGGGTGTCGTTCGAGGCCCACTTCAGCGCGGGGTTGGCGGCCATCAAGAAATCTTCGAGCTTGCTGATCACCGCCAGAATCGCCGGGTTCTCGCTCGCGCCTTCGAGCAGCACATTGACCTTGGCCTTGACGAAACCCTTGAAGGGCTCGGACGAAATCCCCGTCCCGGTGAACTCGAAGACCGGGTTCTGACCGGCGCCCTTCCCGTGATCGGTCGCATACGAGCTGTGGATGTCGCCCGAGATCACGATGCTGTTGGGGACCGAGCGCATCAAGTCGAGCACCTCGCTCGCCTTCTCCGGATACCCGTCCCATTGATCGGCGTTGAAGAGGTAGACTTGGTCGCCGAAATAGCCGTTGAATAGCGACGCCCCGATCTTGATCGCGTTGAACGATGGGTCGCCCTCGAGGTTTTTCGGCAGAGACGACTCGCGCATGTCGATGTTCATCGTCGTGAAGGAGATCGACGAGCCGAGCACCTTCCAGGTCGCTGTCGAGTTCGCGACCGCATCTCGCAGCCAGGCCTCCTGGGTGGCGCCGAAGACATCCTGCGTGCTCTGATCTTTGCTGTACTTGTACTTGCGCCAAGCCATGAAGGCGTCGCGGTTGACCAGATAGCGCGCGTGAATCCCATCGGCGGCGAACAGCACGTTCCGAGCGAAGCGCAGGTTGTCGATCGTCATGCCGCGGGGCAGACCGGTCGTGTCGATCTGGGCCACCGCCGTCACGTCGGCGAGGAGCTTGTTGACCTGGTCGGCGCCGAGGTTGCCCTTCACCTTCTCGGTCGCCAACGCGTCGGCCGCCGAGGCCTCGAGACCGTGGTCCTTCACGTAGACAGCGGCGAGCGCCTTGACCAGCTCGGTTTTGTGCGCGGCGTACTTCGCGTCGTCGATGTCGATATAGAGATCGTAGACCGAAGCGTTGGTCACCGGGGAGATCGCATCGGGATCGAGGCTCGCCTCGACGAGCTCGTCTTTGGTCATCACGACCTGTGCATAGAAGGCGTTCTCGGCGATCGCGTGATCCGGCCGATAGCTGCGCGTATCGGTCATCAGCAGGTGCATGTGCTTGCCGAAGCGGAAGTCGCGGTAGAGCATCGCCGCAGGATTGCTGCGCGGCAGCTTGTCACCGATCTCGAGCTTGGTGCCGTCCGACGAGAGGCCGCGATCGATCGGCATGTACTCGAAGTAGACCTGCTCGGCGGCCTTGGCCCGCTCGACCTCGAGCTCGTTCTCCTTGCCGTCGGAGTAGGTCGCGTTGGACTGCCAACAGTCGTCGGAGAACTCGTGGTCGTCCCAGATCGCGATCATCGGCACGCGCTCGTGGACCTTCTGCGCCCACTTGTCGCTGCGATAGATCTTGTAGAGGTCGCGATAGTTGCTCACGCTCTTGGCCGCGTAGTGCGTAATGTTGCCGTCCTTGTCCTTGAAGGGCAGCGCCTCTTCCGGCTTCGAGAGGGTGATCGTTCGCGTCGAGTTGTCCTGGGTGAACTGAAAGCTCGGGTCGCCCGTCGTCTCGTAGATGTAGTCGCCGAGATGGACGAGGCAGTCGAGTTGATCGCCCATCGCCGCCATATGAGCGTACGAGTTGTAGTAGCGACCGTAGTAGTCCTGACACGAGACGAAGGCGAACTTGAGCGGAACGTCGTCGTCCGCCGTTGGCGCCGTCTTCGTACGTCCCACGTTCGAGCCGTAGCGCGCGCCGTCCTTGTCGTAGATGAAGCGATAGTAGTAGGTCGTCTTGGCGGCGAGCCCGGAGACCTTGACCTTGATTACGTTGTCCACCGAGGCCTGCGCCATCAGCTGCTGCGTGACCGTGAGAGCGGTGAAGGCCTCGTCGGTGGCGATCTCGAGGGTTACGACCAGATCGCCCGGGCTGTCGGGATCGAGCGCCCGAGCCCAGAGGATCACACTCTCGGGTGTCGGATCGCCCGAGGCGATCGACTGCGGGAAGAACTGCGTCCCGCTCTGGACGGGGACCGTCGTGTCACCCACAATGTCGCCGCCCATCGTGTCGCCCATGTCGCTCGACGTCGATTTCTTGCTGCTCGAACACGCTGCGAGCACGCTCGGCGCCACGACGCCGAGGCCGATGATCTGGATGAACCGACGACGCGAGACGCCCGCGCCTTCGCCGTCGGTTGGTTGGCTGCGATTTTCGTTGTCTTCTCGTTTGCTCATCAGCTCGCCTCCGGCTCGGGCGGCTACCCGAGCATCGATTCTTGCAAGATTGGTCGAAACATGAAGAGTATCGTGAGCCGGAAACGATTTGTCAAATGGGTTTGCGCGCCGTCGTTCGTCGGCCCGCCTCTGCCACGACGCGTCTGGGTCGTGCCCTCCCCTTTTCCCGGAGGCCGAAATCGTGGATACTCGAATGATTCACAGGACGACAGCCGAAGGAGCGACCGGCCGATGCAGTTTCCCGAGTACGACGATTACGACGCCAGCGGCCTCGCCGAGCTGATCGCCCGCGGCGAGATCACCGCCGCCGAGGTCGTCGAGGCGGCGATCGAGCGCATCGAGCGACGAAATCCGGCGATCAACGCCGTCGTGCACCGACAGTTCGAGCGGGCGCGCGAGACGGCGCGGGGAGATCTCCCCGAAGGGCCGCTGCGCGGCGTGCCGTTCCTGCTCAAAGACCTCAAAGCCGAAGAGGCGGGTGAACCCTCGACATCCAGCTGCAGCCTGCTCGTCGACTGGCGCGCGCGCCGAGACTGCGAGCTCGTGTTGCGCTACAAGCGCGGCGGGCTGATCGTTCTCGGTCGGACCAATACGCCCGAGCTCGGGATTTACGGTGTAACCGAGCCCCGGCTGCGCGGCGCGACGCGCAACCCCTGGGACCTCGCCCGGACGCCTGGTGGATCGAGCGGAGGCTCCGCCGCCGCTGTCGCCGCACGGATGGTCCCAGCGGCGCACGCGAGCGACGGAGGCGGTTCGATCCGAATCCCCGCGTCCCATTGCGGGCTGGTCGGACTCAAGCCGAGCCGTGGTCGCAACCCGATGGGGCCGGAACGGGGCGAAGGATGGGGCGGTCTGGTCG
>JAGQJP010000471.1 GCA_020430585.1 Myxococcales bacterium
AGGCGATCGAGCTCGAGCTTGTCCGCGCTGATCGTCCAAGCGCCCTCGGCGGGCGCGGCGATCGCCCCGCGGTTGACGAGGATCCGGATGTGCTCCTCGAGGAGTCGAGGATTGCCGCCCGCACGCTCGACGAGCTCTTCGACCATCGGCTCTTCGAGATCGGGCACGTTGCGCAGGATGTTCTCGCAGAGCCGCTTGAGATCCCCGTGGGGCAACGCGTCCAGGCGAATCGTCGAAAAATGGGAGCTGTAGGCCTTCAGCGCTTCGGGAAAGGGCGTTCGGCTCAGGTAGAGCATCAAGATCCGCTCGTCCCTGAGCTGCTCGAGGAGCTGGCCGAGGTGATAGAGCGACTCCTGGGAGACCCACTGCATCGAGTCGACGACGATGATCTGCGGGCGCTCTTCGGCGTCGCGTTTGAGGAGCGCCGTCAGGGCGCGAAAGGCGCGCGCCTCGAGGAGCTGCACGCCACTGTAATCGGGGCGCGAGGCCTCGAAGGGCGTCTGCAATTGCAGCAGGTAGCCGAGAAGGTGCACGGTCTCTTGGAGGCGCTTCTGCTCGACGCGATCGACCAACCCGAGGGTCAGCTTGTCGAAGGCCTTGGTGTTCGAATCGGTCGAGGCGATCTGGAAGCGCGCCTGCAAAAGTCGACGGAAGAGCGGGAAGGTGTCGCTCTCGTTGCGCTCTTTGCACCAGGCGTAGAGCACACCGAGATTGCGCGTGCCGAGGTCGATCAAGTCGAAGAACTCGTCGATCAGGCGGTTCTTGCCGATCCCCGCGGGCCCGCTGATCTCGACGATCGTCAGCGCCTGCTCGTTGACGGTCTGCTTGATCGCGTTGTAGAGCGTCTTGAGCTCCTCCTTGCGACCGAAGAATGTCGTCGGGACCCCGTGAATCCGGTACTCGCGCTGCAGCACCTGGTGGCTCGTCGTCGAGACCTTGACCTCGTGCTTGGGCTTGGCCTTCGGCTCATTGGCCGTCACCTTGGCGACCTTGGTCACCCGCTCGGCGCGGTCCTCTTCGCTGTGCCGTTTGAGCTTCGGCGCCGGATTCTCCAGGCTCTGGCGCTCGACGAGGGGGATCACCTCGAAGGACGCCCCCATCTCGTCTTCCATCACGATCGTATCATCGGTGTCGTCGACGTCGTCCTCGTCGTCGAGAATCTTGACCTCGACCTCGCTCAACGAGAGCTCTTCGTACGTGTCGTCGGCGTCCCGCTTGTCGCTACCGCGTTTGTTCTTAGAGGCCATGCGTCTCTCCTCGGTATCATCATGATTTATATCAAAACTGGGCGCTTTTCAACATCGCGACTTGCATTGTCTACCGGCCCAACGTATTTCTAAATGGATGAAGTGGGGAACACGACTGGCGTTGATCGCTTTCATTTTCTCTTTTCTCGCCGCGTCTCGGACGGTGCACGCCTTTGTCTGGAAGCGGAACATCGTTGGCATTCCGATCTTTTGGCAGACCCCGACGGTCGAGTTCTGGCTCGACGATCGCGGCGCTCCCGGCGTGACGATCGAGGCCACCGAGGCGGCGATCGTCGCGGCGATGGAGACGTGGAACGCGGTCTGTTGCTCGCGTCTTCGCTTCGTCTATCGCGGTCGGATCGAGGGCGGCGCCGCCACCTTCGACCTCTACACCCCCGAGAACAATCGCAACGTGATCGTCTGGTCCTCGGTCTACCGCATGTACTTCTACGACGATCCCGGGGTGATCCATCTGCACGTCCTCGACGACGGACAGATCGTCGACGCCGACATCGAGCTCAACGGGTACGACAAGCTCTGGACCGCCGAGACGCCCGATGATCAGCACCACAACATCGAGAACGTGCTGGTCTACTTCTTCGGCAAGGCCCTCGGCCTCGACAACACCTCGGTCAACGGCGCCGTGCTCAACGGAAAGCCGACCGTCGGCCACACCGACAAGAGCGAGCTGACGCGAGATGATCAGCACGGCGTCTGTACGATCTATCCGGCGGACTTCGACCCGACCTGCCCGATCGGCCAGCTCCAGGCCGACGAGGGCGGCGAGCAGGACGTCGTGACGCCCGATGCGACGCCCGACGACACCTCCTCGAACGGGTCCGAGACGAGCCCGATCGTGCTCTCTGGTGGCGCGGGCTGCTCCGCTTCCCCGGGGCGCCCTACCCGCGTCGATGACGCGCTGTTGGCCCTCTTGCTCTTCGCCGTTGGATGGTTCCTCTTCTGGAAGCCGAGAAGCCGAGGTTTGGTCCGTGATGGTCGAGCACGCCACCGTTGAACCACAAGCGAGCGCGGCGTGTGCGGAGTCGGACTACGACCGAGAGTTTCGTGAGCTCGTCGCCCGCACCCGGGCCGCGAAGTACCGACCCGCGGCGATCGCGCGCTTCGTCGTCGAGATGGTGCGCGCCAAGTTCGTCGATCTGGCGCGGATGCCCGACGTTCGGCGGTCGTTCATGCGGGTCAACCTGGGCTGTCTCGCGGGCCTGCTCCTCTACTACGCGCTCCTTTCGAGCCGCGTCCCGCTGCGAGGCTTTCTCCACGCCGCGATCGTCCACGCCATCTTCTTCGCGCTGACCTTTCCGTTGGTGCTGCTCAATCTGCATCGGCTGAAGAATCCGCCGCCCGGCGAGGGCCCGGGGCACGACCGGTTCTATTCGCCCAACACGGTGACCTACGCGCGGCTGCAGGCGATCCCGCTCTTGATCGTCGGCTTCGGCGATCCGCTCTTCGCGCCCGCCATGCGCTTCTGCTTCGTGGCGTACGTCGCCCTCGCCCTCTCCGACTCGCTGGACGGCATCCTCGCGCGCGCGACGAAGCGCGGCAGCTACTTTGGCCGCGCACTCGACCCCTTCGTCGACATCGTCTTCCACGTCTCCCTGGCCAGCACGCTGGCGATCAACTCGATGGTGCCCTGGTGGCTCGCCGCGCCCGTGATCCTGCGCTACGCCTTGCCGCTCGCTTTGGCCTTCGTATATCTCGTCTGGCGCGGCGGTCATCGCGTCGACGCGACGTGGTTCGGCAAGCTCGGTGCGGTCTTCGTCGGCGCCGCCCTCGGTCTGGCGATCCTCGATGCAGCGCTCGCCCCCGACGGGCTTCCGGCGATCTGGCTCAGGCGGTACTGGATCGTCACCTCAGCCGTGTTGATCGCGAACATCGGCTACATCCTCTGGGCTGGAATGCAGATCATCCACCGCCGCGAGGGCGTCCTCGAGGCAAATCCCTAAGGTACGAGCGACAGCCCGCTTGACAAACGGCGCCAGATGATTACCTTGCGAAGTGCTCGTTGGAAGCCAAGCTGGGGAACGCAGACACAATGGACAAAGACTACTACAAAGTCCTCGAGATCGAACGGGGAGCGGACGCGGGTGAGATCAAGAAGGCGTATCGCAAGGCGGCGATGAAATGGCATCCCGATCGCAATCCCGGCGATCACCACGCCGAAGAACAGTTCAAGCTCGCCGCTGAAGCCTATGAAATTCTGAGTGATCCGCAGAAGCGACAGATCTACGACCAGTACGGCGTCGAAGGCCTGCAGGGGCGCTTCGGCTTCTCGGGCTTCGGCGGGGTCAACGATATCTTCAGCCACTTCTCCGACATCTTCGGCGACATGTTCGGCACCGAGTTCTTCGGCTTCGGCGGCCGCCGCGAACGCGGTAGCCGCAGTCGTCGCGGCGCCGACCTTCGCGAAGAGGTGGTGATCACCTTCGAGGAGGCGGCGCTCGGGACCAAGAAAGAGCTCGAGATCGAACACAACGACACCTGCATCGCCTGCAACGGCGACGGCGTCGAGCCAGGGACCGAGAAGCAGACCTGCCCGACCTGCAACGGCCGCGGGCAAGAGGTGCACTCCCGCGGGATGTTCATGATCACCACGACCTGCTCGCGCTGTCGCGGCCGCGGATACCACATCCCGTCGCCTTGCAAGCGCTGCTCCGGCCAGGGGATCGAGCAGATGAAGAAGAAGGTCGCCGTGACGATCCCCGCCGGCGTCGACTCGGGCGATCGACTGCGCATCCCGGGCAAGGGCGAATCGGGTGGCGCTGGTGGGCCGGCGGGCAATCTCTACGTCGACATCTTCCTGGCGCCGCACGAGACCTTTCATCGCGAAGGGCAGCACCTGATCCTCGAGCTTTCGCTCTCCTTCGTTCAGGCGGTGCTCGGGGCGGAGATCGAGATCCCGACCCTCGAGGGGACGACGACGTTGAAGGTTCCCGCAGGCTCGCAGCACGGCGACGTGATGGCCATCTCGGGAGGCGGCTTCCCTCAGGTTCGCGGCGCGGGCAAAGGCGATCAGCTCGTCGTCTTGAAGCTCGAGATCCCGAAGAAGCTCACCAAGAAGCAGGAAGAGGCGCTGCGCCAATACGCCCAAGAGGCCGAGCTGAGCGTCGCGCCACCGAAGAAGGGCCTCTTCAAGAGCATCATCGACAACCTCAGCTGAGCACCGCTCCGACCGCCCGCAGCTGCCGATTCCACCGCCGATCCCGGCGCATCAACCGAGAATCACATATTTGAATCGCCAAGATCGGTTGCGGATCGAGCGGCGAAGTTTTTTCGCAACAATTTCAAGGCCGTCGTGCAAGGCGTCGATCTATCTATGGAACTTTTTCGCCAGGGATTTACCCCACATTAACAACCGGTTGCCGAGGCAGGCTCAGCGCGGGGAATCGGCCCGCTGCGGGGCAGCCTGTGGAAAAAGGCGACGAAGTTTCCGATCTCATTTTGAATTCACGAGAGGCGTTTTGATTTGAAAAAAAGCCCTTGACTGCTATGTCGAGGGTGCTAATATCAACAATGGACGGACCGAGAGGGTCCAGGATGCGAATCAACCCAGTGAATTAGCCACACTACGGTTGACAACACAAACAAATCCTAGAAATCTGGCGGTGACTTCGGTCTCCATCTAGAGATCATGGGCTTGGCGTCTTCGGATGCGTGCTGTCGATTGTGACGACGTTCGCTGGACGGTTCAAAACCTCATAGTGGTCGGCAGTCTCGTGAGAGACAAGCCAATTTCCTTGTTCAGCAAGACCCTGCAGCACCGGCTGGGACCGTGTCCCGGGTAACGAAACCGGCGAAAGTGCATGAGGGGAGGTGTTCGCACCATGGCAAGGAAAGGGAATACCACAGAGAGGGAGAAGTCCAGGAGAGTAACGGCCGCTCGGCGGGTGAACAACCCATCGAGTGTGAACGGGCTCGCCGATGGATCAAAACCCTGAAGCTGATTCGACTTACTGGTTCCACTTCTGTCCTCGACGCCACCATTCACGAACGGACACGGCATGATGCACGATCGCTAGCACGCGTACGTCATGCACGCCTTTCGGCGAATGGACCGCGCTGCCGGCTCGGTCGGCACCCGCGATTCCGCTTCGGTGGGGTCTCGGGCGGTGACGCTCTACTTCGGTAGAATACGGACCTCGATCGCGCTGGGCACCGGAGTGGCGCATTCGTTTCCGATGTTCTCCGACCCGCACTCGTGTGGATCGGAGCGCAGCGGGTGACAAGATGGTTGTAATCGTCGGATCGTACACATTCGATTGGGTGTCGCGGTATCGCACGGTGATACGGGATTCTCGCGGGGCTTCGGCTCTTCGAGGGTTCGGCGTCGCTTCGCGGTGCAGCGATTGGGTCTCCACTTCCCGACAACGTCTGTCGGGGGGTCGCAACGCACCTTCGGGTGGGATTTTGGCGGAGCGGCTTCGGTCGCATCGTTGAAACTTCATTCGTGGCGCGCTGTACCGGACCTTTCTGGTCGAATCGTCCGAGTCGATTCGGGCCGCGTTCGCGCGATTCGGGTCGGTGACGATGATTCGCTCGGCGCCCGGTGCCGTCTCTCACGTCCAACGTCCACATCGTCTTCGGAGGGTGGGGATCGCGGTCGCGGTCGGCGGCCACAGACCCTTGGCTCGATATCCTTGTACCGCTTCTTCGGGAGTGTCGCCGGGGTTGAGAACCAGCTTTCGGTCTTTTTCGATTCGCCTTCGGGTGGATTGGCCTGGAATCGAGCGCATGCTAGACTCGTGAACGGTGAAGACCCGCAAGGGGATTCGTCATTTGGGTGTCTGCGACCGGGTCTGTTACGGAGATCGGGGATCGTCGGCATCTCACCTTCGGGTGTGGTGCTGGTGCTGTTCGAGATTCGTCGCGTCATTCGAGAACGCGGAGATTCTGGACGCGTTCCTCTTCGGAGGGGCGAGCTCGGTGTCACCGTTGCCTCGGGCGGCGCTTCACCGGTCGGCTCGAACGCCGCGACGACAGCTTCGGTTGTCGCAGTGGTCATCTCGCAGCTTGCTGTGGGAACGGGTTTGGTCTATCGCTCCTTGTCATGCATATTGGGGGGGAGCTCCGCTCCGATCCCCTTCGGGGGATGGGCTCAGTCGAATGGATACACGCTTCGTCTCATGCTCGCACGCCTCCGCTCGTCGGATGTGGTCGGGTCTGGGTCGCGGCATCCGATAACCTCCACCGTCGACGCTCACGGCACTTGCTGCTCACAGCTTGCTGAGAGAAGTGGGAACCGTGAACGTAACGTCGTGCGAACGCGTCGCCTCGAACCAGCATGGACGCCTTGGAGTCGCGCTCGTTGCGCGCCGAGCTTCGGCTTGGCTCGTGGTGAGCAACGTTCCTCGGTGCCGACGTCGAAGCGAAGCACCAGACACAGATGGGGACGCCTTGAGTGATGAGTCGACGACAGCAAGAGGGCATGACCAGCCGATGAGGATGGTCAGCTGTCTGCGAGAGGAAGACTCTGAAGGGCTCAATCCCATAAGCGGATCCGGTACGAAACAAGACCGGTAGCCGGCCGAAGGAGTAAACCGTCATGAGGCTGAGAAAGCCTGGAGGCGGAACGAACCGAGTGAGGTAAGCTCGGGGTATGTGGACTTTGGTCGGGGAGATACGCTATAGGGACCGAAACCTCATGAGAGTCAGTCGGTGCCTTGTTGCACAGACGGAACGCTCTTCTCAAACTCTAGAGACGGGCCGAAGCTCACGAGAGGATTGCGCAAGGGATGACTTTGCGTGGGTATGGCGCAGGAACGCCCCACAGACGTTGAAACGTCATAGGGGAATCACGAAACCAATGACCGTGATACACGTCATACCGATAACACTCTGTAGAGTAAGCCAACGTCACAAGAGGACGGCACCGCGGCAGTGATGACGCGGAACCCGGAAGAGATCGTTCTTAAGCTCTGGAGAGGACAACCATCCTGGACACTTTCGCCGTCCACTTTCGTTCGAACGAGCCCCCAGACTTCGGTCCGGGGGCTTTTTTTTTTCCCCGACGTCAGCCTGGCGCCGCTGCGCCGTGGCCGCTGGCGCTCGACTCCGCGGGGGGCGGCGTGGACCTCTGTGGCAGCTAGCGCGAGCCGTGCCGAGGACGATCGGGATTGGACGGGACGGTTCGGGGATCGCTTCGTTCGAGGTGTTTTGGCCGAGGCCTGGAGCGGGGGGCGTCGATCGCGCTCAAGAGTCGACGTGTTGGACGTTGATCTTGCTGAGGATGTTCTTGATCAGCTTCTCTTTTTTGTTGATCGCCATGATGTTGTCGAGGACGATCGCGCGATTCTCGCCTTGCGGCAGGAAGACCATCCGTCCGGAGAGCAGCAGCATGTACTGAAAGATGTCGGTGATCTCTTTGGTCATCCGCACGTCTGGCGCCGGCCAGCGTTTGACGTCACCGAGGACACCCGTGTGGTGCATCAGCTCGTTGTTGTCGATCTCCCAGTAGTCGAGGCGCGACCGGATCAGCACGACGATGAAGAGGATCGTAAAGCCGACCGCCCAGAAGACGTAGAACGAGACGGGTAGATCGATGTGAAGGTCGCCAACCCAGCCGAAGACCTGCTTGAAGACGTTGAACATCGAGGCGAGGAGCAGCAGCACGATCGCGAACAGCACCATCGCCACGGTGCGCATCCGATTGAACTCGAAGGTGATCACCGAGATGTTGGCGAAGAAGAGAAACGAAACGACGACGCCGAGCTTCGGTGAGAGTTGCGGGGCAATCTTGACCAAGATCGCGCAGACCACCAACGTCAGCCAGAGCGGCCAGAGGAATACGAGCTTCGGCAACGGGCGGAGCACGACGCGGTCATCTACCGGCTTGCGAGTGGGGGCGCCGCTGTTTTCCTTCGCTTCTTGGGCCATTACAGACTCCTTTGTTCGAACGTTCACCGCGATGATATACCGCTCCGCCGAGCGCATCAAGATATGCCTCAGCTGCCGAGGAGACGCTCCAGCCGAGCGGGCTCTTCGCGCAGGCAGAGCCCTCTTGGGCGTGTGACGTAAACCAGTCCGGGCGCCGCATTGCGCGGCCGGCGAAGCTCACTGACGCGACAATATTGCACATCGACGCTGCCCACGTCTCGACCGCGGCTATAGAAGACGGCCAACGTCGCCGCGTCGAGCAGCGTCTCTTGTGGGAGCTCGACGCCCTTGGCGCAGCGGACGATGACATGAGCGCCAGCGGTGCCCGCGACGTGAAACCACCAGTCGGACCCGCGAGCGAGGCGGAAGGAGAGCAGGTGATTCTGCTTGGCCCCCTTCCCGACCCAGATCGGGAAGCCGTCCGATGAAACGAAGGCGCGATAGGGCAGGCTCTCACCGCTACCGCCCGCCACCTCGGCTTTGCGGCAAGCGCGGGTCTCGAGCCGCACACCCAGCGAGCGCGCCCGCTCCGCCAGATGCTCCAGAGCCCGGGGCGGCGGCGCGTCGAGTCGATAGACGCCATCGGCCGTCAGATCGCGACCCGCGTCGGGTTCAGCCTGCTCGATCCAGACCAACAATGCGGCGAGTTTCTCTTCTCGCGCGCGCAGCTCGGCGACACGCGCGTTGATCCGCTCCCGCGCCCCTGAGTACTTGCGATACAGCTTGAACAGCCGCGCGAGATTGTCCTGAGGCCCGAGTCGCTTGTCGAGCTCGATGCTCACCGTCGGCAAGCTCTCGTCGAAGTAGTCCGTCAGCTCGACCCGCTCGACGCCGCGGGCGACGAGGTGCAGATTCGCCTTGAGCAGCTCGCCGCGCCGCTTCCACTGCTCCGCCTGGCTCGCGCGTGAGAGCTCGGCCTCGACCTTGGCGATCGTCCGCTCGATCCGCGCTTGCGCTTGGCGCACGGTGCGACGCAGGGCAAACCACGTCGCCCGCCGATCGTCGAGCCCCTCGAGCTCCTCGAAGCGGCGATCGAGAGTGTCGGAGAGCCTCGCCAGGGGCCCGCTCGCCTCGGCCGCCGGCGCTGGCCCGCTCGCCTCGGCCGCCGGCGCCAGCTCGCTCGCCTCGGCCGCACGCGCCAGCTCGCTCGCCTCGTCACCCCCGTCGAGCGTCGCCGCGCGCCACCGTGCGTTGCCCTCGAGCGACGGGCCCCCCGACGTCTCCGGCGTACGATAGGGGCGTCCAGGGTAGAGCGCGCGCTGGTGCGAGCGACTGGCGGTCATCAACGCCAGAATCGTGCGATCTCGATCGCAGAGCAAGGCGTTGGCGTGGTGCCCGCTGAGCTCGACGACGAGAATACGCTCGACCGAGCCGCCGCGTGCGAGCGCGAGTTCGACGACGCGGTCGTCGACGGGTAGCGTCAGCGACTCGACCCGAGCCCCGATGCAGTCATGGCGCAGCTTCTGGCAAAAGCCGAGTGGGCTAGCCGGCTGTCGAAAGCTGCGCGCGGTGAGGTGGAGTCGGGCGAGGCGTGGGGCAATGCAGATCAGCAGCTCGTGACTCACGCCAGGGCCTCGAAAACCGAGGAGCAGACGCTCTTCGTCGGGCTGGCGCACCCGCTGAAGGACCGCCCCCGAGAGATCGCGACCCAGCTCGACGACGATCGCCCGGAGCTCACCGAGGGTCAGGTTCACGTACCCTCGGCGTGATAGTCGCCGCTGCGGCCGCCGCTCTTGTGTAACAGACGGATTCCATCGATCTGGATCGCCTTGTCCACCGCCTTGCACATGTCGTAGACCGTCAGAGCGGCGATCGAGACGGCCGTCAGCGCCTCCATCTCGACGCCCGTGCGGTCGGTGGTGCGGGCCGTCGCGCGGATACGCACGCCCTGCTCCTCGACCTCGAGGGCGAGGTTCAGCGAGGTCAGCCCGAGGGGGTGGCAGAGCGGGATCAGCCGCGAGGTCTCTTTTCCGCCCATGATCCCGGCGATTCGGGCGGTCGCCAGGACGTCGCCCTTCTGGATCTGATTCGCGCGAACGAGGGCGAGCGCCTCTTGGCTGATTCGAACGAAACCTTCGGCGAGCGCCTCACGCTGGGTCGTCGGCTTCTCGCCGATCTCCACCATCGTCGCTCGACCCGTCTGGTCGGTGTGGGTGAGTTTGGCCATACGGTATGATACTTACCGCATCGGGGCCTGGCAAGTCCGTGTCTTGGGACGACGTCAAATTCTCGATCGAGTCATCCAGCTCGTCCCCCTGGGGTGGTTCTACGATCAGGTACATCGGGTCCTCACTTCCGCCACCGTCTCCTCTGGAGCCGCGCCGCTCGAACGGGTGAAACGCGGAGCGCGACTCGGGCGCTGGGCGACGGTCGGCGTCAAGCGGCGTCAAGCGTGCGGATCGCCGACAGCGCCGACTCTCCCGCCTGGTCGCCCACGCCGCGGTCTAGGCACCCGCGGCGACGCGACGCTTGGTCGTCACACGTCGGGTCGCCCGCTCGCTGCGCATCTGAATGCGACGCTCGAGCTCACGGTCGATCGCACCCCGCAGCGAGTTCAGCTGCAGCTCGCTCAACTCGTCGAAGGGCAGGAACTGCCGCGTGTCGTTCATCGGCTTCTCGTAGTAGAACGCCTTCTTCGATTTGTCGTACCGCAACAGCGCGCCCTGACGCTCCATGAAGCGCAGGTAGCGCTGGATCGTCCGGGTCGAGATACCGAGCTCCTTGCGCAACGACGTCGCATTCCACTGGTTCGGCTCACTCTCGATCAGCTGATGGATGTAGATGATCGAAATCCAGGTGTCAATTTTGTTCATGGTGTCCTCGATCGTGAAACTTCGTGAAGAAATATTAACACGCGTTCACAATTCGGTAAAGGAAAAAAGATGTCAGAGTCGCGTTCCGAAAGAAGTTTGAACGATTTCAAGGTCCAGTCGGTCGACTACACCATCGTGAACCGGATCGTCCGCCAGATTCCAGCTCTCGTCGTAGAAGCGGATCTGAGAGCTCGGCTCGACCGTCGAGACCCGCGCCCCGATTCGCGAAGCGAGGCGCAGCAGGTCCCGCCCGTCGACGTAGCCGTCCAGATTCAGATCACCCGCCAGTGATTCCACGCGAATGGGGTACGGGCCGTCGTCCCAGCGCAGCTCGCTCGGCGTCGCGTCGAACGGGAATCGGTCGTCTTGGGCGATCACCGACAGCAGCCGATTTGTCTGGCGACTCTGACGATCGATGACAGTTAGTCGGAGGTCGAAGTCGTAGAACGAGCCCAGCTGGGTCACGCGCAATCGCGGGGACTCGGTCGACCCGTCGGAGCGGCGGGCGGCGGCCGGCGCGGGCTGTTCGAGCTGCAGGCGGAGCTCGGGGACACCCGGGCGAGCGATCCACTGCTCGAAAAACCGCGCGAGCGACCGCTCCGCCTCCTCTTCGAGGGCGCTCTGGAGCTGGGCGACCGTCACATACTCGAAACGCCGTGTCTCGGTCAGGCGGCGCAGAGCGTCGAGGAACGTCGCATCGCCGACCTCGTATCGCAGGGCGTCGAGGATCACCGACGCTTTGGCGTAGGCGATTCGGCGCAGACCCCCGAGCGACTGAAACGGAGCGAGCGCGGACTCGTCGCTGTCGAAGGAGCCGTAGAGATACTCGAGGCGATTGCGGCGAAAGAGGCGCTCGCTGCCGTCGAGCTCGCGCAAGAGGCGCCCCGCCAACCACTCGGCGATCCCCTCTTGGAGCAGGATCTCGCGCGAGTCGTAGACCGCGACGACGTGGCCGAACCATTGATGCGAGAGCTCGTGGGCGAGAACTTCGCGAACGAACAGCGGATCGCTCGCCCGCCGATCGAGGACGAGCTGTGCCAAAAAAGCCGCCGCCTGCGGGGCGAAGGCGCCGCTGAAGGGCTTGGAGAACTCGCCGATGACGAGGGTCGGATAGGGATAGGGACCGAGCCAGCTCTCGAGCTGCGTCAGGATCTCGTCGGCCCAGCTCGCCAACAGCGCTCCGGCGTCGCGCCGCTCGTCGCTCGAGTAGACGCGGATCGTCGTGCCATTCGCGCTGATCCGCTCGACCCGAGCGAAGCTCGATGCGCTGAAACCGAAGCTGCTCGCCGGCGAGTAGGCGCGATAGCGCGACTGCCAAAGGCCGTCATCCAGCCGCGTCCTCTCGAGCGGCTCCAGGGCCGCGGCGATCGTGAACCCGTCCGGCGTCTGCAGGCGGATCTCCAGCTCGATGTGGCGCGGGCCCTCGACGGGTTGCAGCGCGAAGTCGAGCCCGAGCATCCAGAAGAATCCCGGGGCAAACCCGCAGCTGGCGGTGACAGGGTTCGAGGCGCAGCTCGGCGTCCCCGAGACCGTGTAGTGCAAGACGATCGAGGTGCCCTTGATCAAGGCCTCGGGAAAATCGATGCGCACGAAAGCGGCCGAGCTGTCGAAGCTGAACGAGAGGGGGCGCCCAGCCTGATCGAGCACCGACTCGAGCTTCGGATCGGGGCGAAAGAACCAGACGTGGTCGGTTTCGCTGACGACGTCGAGGGTGATCGTCCCACTGACCTCGACCTTCGGCTCGCTCGGGTCGACGCGCAGGGTCAACTCCTGGCGACGCGCCTGTAACGCCGCGGGCGCGGCATCGAATTTGAGCGAGACGCCGTGCGGAAACAGGCGGCTCCAGTCTCGAATCTCCGCGCTGTAGTCCGGTCGCGCGAGACCCGAGCGGGCAGGTGCCAGGCCTGCAGCGCCGGGCGCACACGGGAGGACGACCACAGACGCGACGACCAGCGCCAGCAGGCCACACGAGGCACAACGATCGCTCATCGCGCCACCTCGATCCGCAGCTCGGCGTCGACGAAGCGCAGCGGGACGCGTAGACCGGCTCCATCGCGCGCCTCGTGGTGCGGCGCGGGAAAGCGCAGCTGGAACACACCAGGTCCGAGAATCGCGAAGCGAATCGAGAGCAAGACGGGCGTTCCGCGCACCACGATCGATGGCGCCCGACCTCGATCGTCGTGGCGAAATCGGACGCTTGCTCCGATCAGACGGTCGCCGTTGGCCGCCAGCTTCTCGACGGTCTCGGCGTTGCCGCCGTGCAACACCTCGCCGAAGGTGTAGTCGGCCAGACGCAAGCCGCCCGGAGGGGAGACGACGAGATGGAAGGCGTAGCCCAATAGAGCGCCCGGGTCGTTCGCGACGAGCGCCAGCTCGAGCTGATCGCCATCGACGGCAACGAGCGCGGGGCTGACACTCGGAGCGGCGTTCGACGAGAGCAGCCGCAGCGAGGCTCGATAGACCGGCGGGCCCGCGAGATCGGGCGCGTGATCGACGTCACCCGCGACGATCCGCCCCCCTCGCGCCGCTGGCCGATCGCAACCGGCGAGCGCGCCGACGGACAGCAGGCTCAGCGCCCAGCCGACGAGGGCCAGCGACCGACCTGCGCGCTCGCGCCACGAGGCCGCATGCCGAAGGGGTCGTCGAAGCGCCGCGAAGGCGCGGTCGAGGATCGAGATTCGCCGCATCATCTGTGGTAGGATAGCACGAAGCACCGAGGGCGACGAGCGCTCGGCGTCGCCAACGACATCCGACCAGAGGAGACGCGATCGATGCCCCTGTACTGGTTTGGCCGCCGCTTCCGCGAAGGGCTCCTCGATGAGATCGCAGCCCTCGACGCCCAGCGCGCACCCGCCCCGGCCTCGCTGCCCGAGCTCGAGCGTCGCGTCGACGCGCTCTGGTTCGAGTATCGGACCAAGCTCGCGCATCGCCGTGCGCCCTCACTCGCGGCGGAGCTCGATCGCCGGCTCGACGTCGCGCTCTACACCCAACAACCCGAGCGGATGGACCTCGGTGAGCCGACGCTCGAGCGCCACTTGCGAAACATCGCGAGCCTGGACAAGGTCAACGACACGCTCCGCTCGTACGCCCTCTTCTCGCGCCTCGTCCGCCGCTTCGTCGACGAGCGGCTGCCGGCGCGGGGCGAGTCGACGACGCTGCGCATTCTCGATCTCGCCTCGGGTCACGGCGGCTTTCCGCTCTTCCTCGATCGCCACGCACGGCGCCACGGCTGGAACTGGCAGATCACGGGCTCGGACTACGATCGGAACTACGTCGCCAAGGCCCAGGAGCGGGCGCGAATCGCTGGCCAGAACGTCGCCTTCGTCGAGCTCGACGCTCTCCAAATGGCGGGGCTCGCCAGTGGCGACTACGACCTGATCGTCTGCACCCAGTCGATCCATCACTTTCGCCCGGGCCAGCTCGCGCGCATGATGCGCGAGTCGAGCCGCGTCGCGCGTCACGGTTGGGTTCTCGTCGACTCGATTCGTGGCTTCTTCTTCGCCGCGGCCGTCGCGGGTTTCATCGGCGCGCTGACGCGGAACCCCGATACGATCCACGATGGCTGGATCAGTCTGCGCAAGATGTTCTTTCCCGAGGAGCTGCGCTTTCTGGCGAGAATGGCGGGACTCGACGCGCCAGACACGACGATGCACCCTCCCCTCTTCGTACGCTGCGCCTGGTCGGCCAACGACGCGCGCTGAGAGCAGGTCCAGCCCGATCGACGAATCTCACGTCGGCTCCCGTCGGGACCGATCGACGCAGATCGTGCCCAGTCAAGCCAGGCCGAGGAGTTGCAGGCGCAGCTGCATGTAGTTCTCGCCGATCGAGAAGGTGACGACGTCGCGCATCAGCTGTAGCGGGCTGGCGCTCGAGAAGGGCACGCGACGACGTCGCAAGCCGTTGAGCGCTAGCGTCACATCGCCACAGGCGAGCAAGCCGACGCGACTCGCCAGCATCTCCGCGCGAATCTGCCAGGCGTCGAGATCGGCCTGGAGTAGGTGCGGCCGCAGCTCGCTCCATTCGTTGGCGTCGATCGAGCCGCTCGTCAGCGCGCCCTCGAAGGCGCGACAGAACTCGTCGTAATGGTAACCCGGGAGCAGCGAGACGGGACAGTCGCGTTCCGGGTAGGCCGCCGCCAGCACGAGATCGCGCCGCACGTCCTCGGGAATCGCGAGGGTGATGAAGAGCCGGGGTCGCAGATAGCTCAGGGCGCGGGCGATCTCCCAGGTCGTCTCGGCGAGTTGCGATTCGGCGTTGCAAAATGGCGCGCCGACCGTGATCGCCGAGGGGTCGCGCAGGGTCAGGCTCACGCTCTCCAACGTCCGATGGGTGTAGACGGTCTCGACGGCGATCTGCAACAGACGCGAGACGATCTGCAGCGCGTCCCGCAAGACCTCACACTGGCCGATCTCGACCTTTTCGCGTTGACCGCTCGGAGGCTCGACGTAGGTCTGCTGAACGAGGGGCATCGCGAGCTCGAAGAAGCGCCCCAGCTGATGGTCCCAGCCATCGGGTTGCAACGCCGCCCAGTCGTCGGCGCTCAGCGGCCGCTCGGGAGCTCGGAGCCGCTGCCCTCGATGTTTCTTGTAGAGCGCGATCATCGGATGGGTCGCCTGGTTGAAGGCGACCAGGACGTTCGCCACGGCGAAGGCGCGCTGCATGTCGCCGCGACTGTGAAAAAACTCGAAGAGCTCGACGTAGAGGGCGATGTTATCAGGTTGGGCGTGAATCTTGCGCCGTATCGCGCTGGCGATCTGCTCGATCCCCACGCCCAGACGCTCCTGGTTCTGCTGCACCCGATCGAGGAGGTGCACCCGCTCTGGATCGAAGCGCATCGCCAACTCGAACGCGTCGACGGCGGCGGCGCGATCCTGCAGCTTGGTCTCGTAGAGGTCGCCCAGCGTCTCGTAGTGCTCGGCGATCAACGACACCGACGCCGCGGCGGAGAGATAGCGCGAAATCATCGTCTGATAGCTCTCGACCAGACGCCGCCAGTCGCCACGTTTCCCGAGGATCGCCACGATCGCGTCGAAGGCCTTGACCCGCGCGGGCAACTTGTCGAGAGCGTGATTGAACGCCGTGAGCGCCGCTTCGTCGTCGCCGATGTGGTCCCGTCGGATCACGCCGAGGGTGTAGAGATACTTCGACGCGCGCCGTGGATCGTCGTCGCGCTCGGTGAGCTCTTCGAGCAACCTCGTCGCGGCCTCGAAGTGCCCGGTCTCGATCTGCATGCCCAGGAGCTTGAGCGTCAGCTCCGTGTTCGTCGGATCGCGTTTCACGACTTGGCTGTACATCGCCATCGCCGCGACGGGATCCTGCAGCAAGCTGTAGGTCACCTCGGCGGCGTTGCGCAACACCTGCATCTGGTAGCTCGGGTCGGGGTGGTAGGTCGCCAGATCGAGCATTCGATTGACCACCTGCGGCCATTCGCGACGTTGCTCGTGAATCCTGACGAGTTGCTCGAGAAGCGGCACATCCTCTGGCGTGCGTTTGAGCGACTTCTCGAGAGCAGTGATTTCGACGGTCGTAATCATCAAGAGCATCCTCGAATCGTCAATGATAACGGGCGCCGATTGGCGACAACGCCGAGGGTTGCGCGCCTCGGGCCGTGGGACGCGAACGCTCCTAGTAGGCGGCGACGGTCCCCTCGCCCCGCGGGTCCGCGGCGCCGATCATCAGGCCGCGCGTCGAATCGACTCGAATCAGCTGCGCGTTGCCCATCGGCCAGTGCCCGGAGAGAACCCACCCCAACGACCGTAGCACACGCTGCACGTCGATGGGAAGAGCATGCGGCTCGAAGAACAATTTGTCCGGCCACCATTGAAAATGGATCCGCGGCGAAGCGATCGCCCGCTCGACGGTCATCCGATGATCGATCAGATTGACGAGGATCTGCAGCACGGTCGTGATGATCCGCGAGCCTCCGGGCGAACCGACCACGATCTCGACGGCGCCATCGCGCAACACGATCGTCGGCGTCATGCTCGAGAGGGGCCGCTTGCCCGGAGCGACGGCATTCGCCTCGCCGCCGAGCAGGCCGAAGGCGTTGGGCAGCCCAGGCAGGATCGAGAAGTCGTCCATCTCGTTGTTGAGCACGACGCCCGTGCCCTTGGCGACGAACGCGGCACCAAACCAGAGGTTGATCGTCTGGGTCAAGGCGACGGCGTTCCCCGCCCCGTCGACGATCGAAAAGTGGGTCGTGCTGTTGTGCTCGAAACGCATCGGGCCTTTGCGCAGCTTGTCCTCGGGCAGCACGATCTGGCGGTCGAGTCGGATGCGCCGGGCGATCGTGCGGGCGTAGGGCAGCGCCAAGAGCCCGCGCACGGGGATCGTGACGAAATCGGGGTCGCCGAGATACTTCGCGCGGTCGCGATAGGCGAACTTCATCGCCTCGGCCATCCAATGGATCGTCAAGGACGAGAGGAACCCGCTGCGCCGCAGGTCGAAGTGGGAGAGGACGTTCAGCATCTGCACCAGGTGCAGGCCGCCCGAGCTCGGCGGTGGCATCGAGTAGATCTCACGACCGCGGTAGCGACCGTGCACGGGGGCCCGCTCCTTGACCTCGTAACGCGCGAGGTCATCGAGGCTGACGATCCCTCCCTCTTTGATGATCCCCTCGACGAGCAGCTTCGCGTAGCGCCCGTGATAGAACGCTCTGGCGCCATGTCGAGCGATGGCGGCGAGGAGACGAGCGAGGTCGCGCTGGACGAGGCGATCACCAACCGCGGGGATGCGCCCGTTCGGGACGAAGATCGCCTTGGCGGCGTCGTTGAAGTGCGGCGCCATCCGTTCGATCGCCTGACGCAGCTTCGGTGTGATCGCGAATCCCCTGCGCGCGATGCGCACCGCGGGCAACACCACCCGTGCCCAGGGCAGCTTTCCGTACTTCTTGTGCACCGCGTAGAGCCCGGCGACTTGACCCGGAACGGCGACGGCGAGCCCGCCGAGCCGAGAGGGCTGCTTCCCTGCGCGCACGAGCGGAGCATACATCAGCTTGGTCGCCCGCAGCGGCGCGCGCTCGCGAAAGTCGAAGCTCCGCACGCGCTTCTCCGACGCGACGTAGACCAACATGAAACCGCCACCGCCGATGCCGCTCGAGTAGGGCTCGACGACGCTGAGGACGAGCGAGGTGACGACCGCCGCGTCGATCGCGTTACCGCCGCGCTTGAGAATCTCGAGACCCGCTTGCGAGGCCAGCGGATGCGCCGAGACGACCATCCCGTTGCGCCCCGCCACTTGCCCAGCCTGCGTCGACGCCAGGGCGAGAAAAAATGCGATGAGCAAACCGGCGCCAGCACAGCGCCAGCGTGAAAAAGCCATTGACCCTCTCCAATCTCACGCGGTACAAAGCGAGGAACCGTATTGTCAGCGGGCCGCGCCGTTCGGGGCTGCCGACGGCGTGACGACACATAAAGGAGTACCGTGATGCCCAAGATCGATATCCTGCACCCGCATACTCTACCACTCGACGAAGCAAAGCAAAAGGTGCGGGCGCTCGTCGAGGGGGTGGTGCAAGACTACCCGAAGTTGAACATCTCCGTCGATTGGAACCCCTCGGGTCTCGAGGCGAAGGCGACGGGGCGGATGTTCAAGGGACGCTTCCTCCTCGACGAGAGCCGTGTGACCGTCAATATCGACCTCTCGCTGCTCGCGTCGCCGCTGACCGACCGTGTGACGAACAAGATCCGCGAACGCCTGAGCGACAGCTTCGGCAAAGCGGGATGAAATCCTAGCCGATTCGCGCTACGCTTACTCCATGAAGCTCGGCCAGATCGCGATCCTGTCGATCGTCTCGGCGCTCCTCTTCGGCGGTTGCCCCAAGCGCACCCAGACGATCGATCCGCCCGTGCTCCCAGCAGACGTCGCCGATCTCGTGACGATCCTCGGCACATTGCACTACGGCGAGAGCGCCGAGACGTCACTCGATCCGGGGCGCTACGTGGGCTACACCTTTGGCGGAGAGGTGGGCCACGCGGTGACGATCACCTTCGAGAGCGCCGCCAACGTGGGGCGCCGCCTCGTCGCGCTATACGGTCCCCGCGGCACCAAGGGCGACTTTCCGACCCTCGTCGCCAGCGTCACCCTCGCCTCCAATCGGGCGCGGCGCACGCTGAGCGCCACGCTTCTGGCACGCGGTGAGTATCTGATCGTCTTGGCGAGCTTCGGCGACCTCACCGGGCTGGCCGCGACGGTGCGGCTCGACTGCGCGAGCTGCAGCGCGCCCCTCTGCAGCACGCTGCTCGCGCTGGGATGTGACCGCAATGTCTGCGACAGCGGGTTTCGCGAGAATCCGCAAGGCTGCCTCACCTGCCAGTGCCAGTCGCTCTCGTGCCCGCCCGGCTCTGTCTCGGTCGGCGGAACGTGCGTCACGGGATGCAGCTGTCCCAAAGAGTTCCAACCCGTCTGCGGGCCGGACGGCCGAACCTATCTCAACCGCTGCGAAGCGAACTGCAACGGCTTCTTCGATCTGCGCGAGGGCGCGTGTCCCGTCGACTGCCCGGCGCTCGAGTGCCCGACGAGCTGCATTTTCGGCCAGAAGAGCAACTCGGCGGGCTGCCTGACCTGCGAATGCCGCGAGGCGAGCTGCGACAATTGCTCGAGCAAATGGGCGCCGATCTGCGGGTCGGACGGGGTGACCCATCTCAACCTCTGCCGCGCCGTCTGCGCGGGCGTCCAGCCGCTCTATGCCGGATTCTGCGTGCCTCGGAACTGTCCCACCGCGGATCCGAGCTGCGCGAGCTGCAAAGGCCCGAATCTCAGCTGCCCGAGCACCTGCCCCCTCGGCGTCGTCGTCGACGAGCGCGGTTGCCACAGCTGCGAGTGCGTCGTCCCCTGTGCCGAACGCCCGGAGTGCGCCGAGCTCAAGCCGGTCTGCGCCGTGCGCGTCGAGAACGGCGTCGTCATCGAGGCCAAGACCGTGATCAACCGCTGCAAAGCGGAGTGCGACGGCCTGAAGGTGGCGATCGAAGAGCCCTGTCCGCGCTTCTGCAGCTCCGACGCCGACTGTCCGAAGGTTCCCGCCCCTTTCGTCTGCGTCAAAGAGCTGACCGTCGAAGCGAGCCTGACCTCGAACACCTCGTTGCTCGGTGTCTGCGCCCTCAAACCGTCCAACACCGACTGTCGCAACGACAGCGGCGAGCCCGACGCGAGCGCTTGCCCCCTCGGCTTCACCTGCAGCGCGCAGCTGAGCGGCGGCTTCACCTGCCGCCCGGGGTGCCGCTGCTCTCGCCTCTCCAACCCGGTGTGCAGCGTCAATGGCCAGACGTTCCTCAATCCGTGCCTGGCGCTTTGTGCGGGCGAGCCGATCGCCCGCCTCGGCCCCTGCTGTGCGCCGACGGCGCCCAACCTGAGCTGCCCCAACGGTTTCCAGCTGAATGTCTACGGCTGTCCCGTCGAGGCCTGTGCGAGCCTCCCGTACGATTGCACGGCGTGTAACGACGCGGTCCAGATCCAAGTCTGCGGGAGCGATCACACGCTCTACCAAAACCTCTGCCTCGCGCACTGCCACGGCGTCGACGCGAGCCAACGCTTCGATCGGCCGAGTGATGGCGGCGATAGCTGCTCGATCAAGCTCCAGGATACGCCATGAGCGCTCGCCGCCGTGGGGGCTGGCTGATCGCCGCGCTGCTCGCCGTCAGCGTCAGCTGTAGCGACGGGCTGACGACCCTCGATCTCGCGCGGGTCGACGAGAAGCCGCTGGTGCTGCTGCCGAACTCCGGCCGTCAGGGTCAGCTGATCCTCGTCGAGGCGGTGATCGCCTCGTTGCCCTCGGACGCGCAAAATTGGTATCTCTCCGAGCTCCCTTCCGGCAGCGGGCTACGCGTCGTGCGCTACTACTCACGAGGATGCGACGAGATCGACACAGAGAGCGTCGCCGCCCTCGGCCAGACGACGGACGTCACCACAGAGGCGAGCGACGCCGACGGGGGCTCGAGCGACGGCGAATCGACGGGAACGGTTGATTCGAGCGCGGAACATGATACAACCGTGGGCACACTCGAGTATCACGCCTGCTTCGAAGTCGAGATCGACTCGACCGCTCCGTTGGGCGTGCAGCTGCTGAAACTGAAGATCTCGAATGACACTGGAGAGCGCATCAGCGGGGAGAGCTCGTTCTACGTCGTCGAGCCGCTGGATTGAACCGCGCGGCGCGGCGATTCCGACCGCCCTGGTCCTCGTCATCGTCATCGCGCTCGGCCGCGCGTCGTGGGCCGCGCCACGCCCTCCCCTAGAGCTCGGCCTCCGTTGCTACGAGCGACTAAACTATCGATGTGCGATCAAACGCTTGCAGGAAGCACTGGATCGGCCAACGTCCCTCACCACAACACAGCGCTTCACGGCCTACAAGACGCTCGCCTTCTCGCTGGCGGCGGTGGACCGCGAGCGCGAGGCGGCGGCTGCGTTCCGCCGAGCCCTCGAGATCGACGAGCGCTTCAGCCTCGATCCGAAGGTCGTCGCGCCGAGAATCTACCGCGCCTTCCGCACAGCGCTGGAGGCGCACCTGCAGGCACGACGGCGCCCCGATCCCGCGATCCATTGGCCGTCGAAGACGACGCTGCTCGTCCCGCTGCCGATTCCGACGCCGCAGCTCGCGATTCGCAAGGGATTTGCCCGAACGCCGACGGAGCGAGAGTCGATGATCGGCCTCGAGCTGGGGGCGGCGGCGGGCGCGTTGTTCCTCTTCGGGAACGACCATGGGCTCTACGATCACGGCGGCGAGGTGAGCCTGCGGATCGGCTATCGTCCACATTCTGCGTGGCTCGTCGGCTTCTCGCTGTCCCAGTCGTTCCATCGCTCGAGCGACTCCCTCGCCTCGAGCCTCGAGGGGGCGTCGTCGACGACGCTCTTGATTTTGCGGCTGCATCTGTTCACGAGCTGGCGCTTCTTCGAGCGGCGCCACGTCACCCTCGACGCGGAGATCGGCGTCGGCGTCGCCCTCTTCGGTCTGGGTGACGTGAGCGGCAACGTCGGCGTCTCGGCCTGGGCCGGGCTTGCAGCCGCCTACCGGATCAACCGCACCATTTCGCTGGTTCTGCGCATCGCCCCCGCGCTCCTCAGCGCGCCGTCTCGCAGCGACGAGAGCGGTGGGTTTGGCCACTCGATTCTGCTCGCCCTCACAGCTGGCGCCGAGTTCAGCTTCTGAGGCGAAACCGATTGTAATGAACCTTTCAAAGAGCTTGACACCCTTTTTGGGCTCGTGTAAGTATCATCGTCGCGAAAGGCGGCAGGGTTGATTTCTGCTGGTTCGGCCGTGCCCGCTCATGGGCGAATAGCTCAGCGGAAGAGCGTCGGCCTTACACGCCGAGGGTCACAGGTTCGAACCCTGTTTCGCCCACTGTTCTTTGAAGGGGAAACCCAAACGGGGTGGTAGTTAAGTTGGTTATAACGCCGGCCTGTCACGTCGGAGGGCGCGGGTTCAAGTCCCGTCCACCCCGCGAAAGACGCCCGACTCTCGAGAGTCGGGCGTTTTTTTTTGCCGACCCCGCTCCGCGGGATTCAGCGTCGGCGACGCCGACGCCGGCGCCTCTTCGGCGACCGTCGAGTCTGGCCCTGCCTGTGGCGGAAGACCCAGGGCGGCGTCGGCTTGCGCTGGCGCCACAACCCGCGGCGAGCGCGGCGTGCCAGCGCCTCGAGGCGGAACAGCTCGCGATCCCGTGCGTATCTGCGGTAGCACCAGGCATATCCCCGGGCGACGAGCTCGCGATTGAGGTTCAGGCGACCGAGACGGACGACGGCGACGACACGGCGATAGCGATCTCGGCCGCGAATCTGCAAGCTGACACGTCGGCGCCAGACGCGGCGACGAAGAAACTGGCGCGCCTCTGGACCGAAGGGTTGACGCAGCTCTGGCGCGTCGATCCCGGACAGACGTACCCGCAGCTCGCGCCCGTTCGAGGGACGGACGATCAGCGAATCGCCGTCGGTGACCCAGCGAACCACGCCCGTCAGCGTGCGCCCGCGTTTGGGCTGGCGGGCGACGCCTGGCGCGGCGACCGCGCTCACGAGGAGCAGCAGTGCGAAAGGTAGCGCTCTTCGTCGCATCTCAGGGGCTTCCTCGCTCGGGAACCCGCATCACGAAGCCCTCGGGCGAGCGAAAGAGCTCGATCATCCCCTTGCGTTTGAAGTAGAGATAGGTCGCAGCGTCGGGAGGACCGACGATCGCCCGGGCTCCGAACCGCTCGCGGATCGCTCGCCCGAGGTCGAGGGTCGCGTCGTGACGCAGGATCCGCTCGAGCAGCGCCGAGCGTTCGGGATCGCCGTGACGCAACCAGTCGGGGTCGAGCCCCGTGGCGTAGCGCCGCTTCGATTCGTGGAAGAAGAGGCGGGAGAACGCGCCCCAATCGACGTTGAAGACGAGGCCGCCAACTCTCGGCTCGGCGACTCGCATCGCGCGAACGAGGTCGAGCATCACCGCTTCGCCTCGCCCATTCGCTGCGATGAAGCGACGCACCGCCTGGTGACGCATCCCGGCCAGGGCGAACAGCCCGACGGCCAAAATGGAGACGGCGATCGAAGCGCGGCGCCCCTGGCGGAGGAATCCGCTCGGCGCGGTGGCGACGCTCGGCGCGGTGGCGACGCTCGGCGCGGTGGCGACGCTCGGCGCGGTGGCGACGCTCGGCGCGGCATCCCGCCAATAGAGCGCCAGCGCGGCGGTGCCGAAGGGTATCAGGTACTCTTGAAAACGGTGGGCTCGCAGATAGAGCACAAAGAAGAGCAAGGCGACGATACCCGCGCCCCAGACGTCGCCACTGATTCGGCGGCGGGCGGCGATCGCGTGGATCAGGGTGAGGAGCGCCGCGGTCCAGAAGGGCCAGAAGTGGAGCACCGAACGCCAGGTCGCGTCGGTCATCCACTCGAGCGGCCGCGCCACTCCGCTGACGGGCAGCTTGGCGACCAGCATCGTCGCGACGAACGTCAGATTCCGCGGGAACTGGGGATGCAGCAAGAGCCCGCAGGCTACCCCCGCCAGCGCCGCCAGCGCCAGCTTCCAGGCGAAGCGACGCTCGTCGAGCGCGCGCACCACGAGCAGTGCGCCGACGATCACGAGGATGTAGACGCCCGCGACGTAGGCCTCGATCGCCAGAAAGCCCGCGAGGGCGACGCCGTAGAGCTTCTCGCGCCAGACCATCTCGATCGCCAACAGAAAGAGCGGCACCGAAACGGCGAAGGCCCTCACCATCAAGAGGCGGTAGAGCGGTCGATTCCCCACGGCGAGGAAGAAGAGGATCCAGATCATCGGCCACCGCACGCCACGCGCCAGAAGAAAGAGGTAGATCGAAAAGACGCTCAGCGTCGCCAGGAAAATAGCGGCCAGACGCAGACCATCGAAGAGGTGTCCGAAGGTGAAGGGGACGAGCAGCCAGTGGAAGAGGTAGTTGTGATTGACGCCGAGCTTGCCGATCGTGAAGGGGAGCCAGCGCATCGCTCCCGCAGGGGACTCCGACCAGAGCAGATACGCCATCTTGATGTGGTAGAAGCCGTCGTTCGTGAACACACGCGTACCGGGCAAGAGGAGCGTCGCGAAAAAGAGCGCCAAGAAGAGCAAGACGAGCAGTGCCCGGACGATCGTCGGGCCGCGCCGATCCGAGAGCCAGAAGCGGAGCACGCCGCCCCCCGGGATGATCGCGGGCTCGCTCATCCGCTGTACGCTTCCAGCGCGGCGAGGTGCGAGGCAAAGGCGCCCATCGCCAGGCGGTAGGGCTCGGGCGACGAGAGATCGACGCCAGCCCGACGCAGCAACACCAGGGGATCGTCGGACCCGCCAGCGCACAAAAGCTCGCGCAGGTAGCGCGCCGCCGCCGTCGGATCGCGCCGCATCCGCTCGACCAGCGCCGTCGCCGCGATGAAGCCGCTGGCGTACTGAAAGACGTAAAAGTTGTAGTAGAAGTGCGGCACGGAGGCCCACTCGACGGCGAAGAGCTCGTCGATCCGCATCGTCCCCGCTTCGTGTCCGTAGTAGAGGCGGAGTAGCCCGAGGTAGGTCTCGTCGAGGAGGTCGGCCGTCACGCCGACGCCCGATTCGATCAAGCGATAGAGCTCGCTCTCGAACTCGGCGAAGAGACTCTGGCGAAACACCGTCGCCCGGAACGCCTCGATGAACTCGGCGTGGTAGTACGCTCGCCGCGCCTCATCGGGGGCGGCGGCGATCTGCGCCTCGACCAAGAGGATCTCGTTCACCGTCGAGGCGATCTCGGCGAGGAAGGTCGGGTACTGCGCCTTGGCATAGGGCTGACTCGCATTCGAAAAGTAAGAGTGCAGCGCGTGCCCCATCTCGTGGGCCAGCGTCGAGCTGCTGCGCCAGTCGTCGGCGTGGTTCAACAGCACCAATGGATGCGCGCCGTAGACGCAGGAGCTGTATGCTCCGCTGCGCTTGCCCAGGTTGGGGAGCACGTCGATCCAGCCGCTCCCGTCGGCGAGGGCCTCCCTCATCTGCTCGACGTAGGCTTCGCCGAGGGGCTCGACCGCCGACAAGACGCGCTCCACGGCGTCGCGATAGCGGAAGGCGTCCCCGGGCGGCTCGACGATCGGCACGTAGAGGTCGGGGTACCCGAGGTCGCCCTCGAGGCCCAAGCGCCGAGCGCGCAGCGCGAGATAGCGTTCGAAGAGGGGCAGACCGGCGCGCACCTCGTCGATCAGGCCGCGGTAGAAGCTCGTCGGAATCTCGTTGGGGCTCAAAGCCGCCTCGAGGGACGAGTCGTAGGCGCGGCATGAGGCGGCGAACTCGTTGAACTTCGCTCCACCGGCGAGGAGCGTGGCAAAGGTGTTTCGGTAGGTCCGATACGTTCCAAAGAACAGCGAAAAGGCGCGCTGCCGTTCGTCGCGATCGGTGGATTGTCGATATCGCTGGAAGGCGTGGGGGCGAAGGCGCTGCTCGGAGCCGCTCGAGTCGGTGAACAGGGGATACTCGAGATCCGAGTCGGTGAATGTGCGGTACGCCGCCGAGGGGACTCCACCGACAAGGCCCGCGCGCGCCAGGATCCGCTCCTCTGGCTCGCTCAGCACGTGGGGCTTCGAGCGGCGCAGCCCCAGAAAGAAGCGGCTGTAGTGAGACAGCGCAGAGACGGACTGCAGCGCCTCGAGCTCCTCGTCGGACCAGCTCAGCAGGAGCGGTTCGACGAAGGCCGTTCGCGTTTGATACTCGGTGTAGAGCCGCTGCGCCTGCTCGAGCATCCCGCGCGGAGCGGCGCAGCGGGTGTCCTCATCGTGGAGCCGCGCTGCATACGACCAGATCCGCGTGATCTCGAGGCGCATCTCGAAGAGATGGTCGAGCACCTCGGCGAGGGCCTGCGGCTCTCGTGGCAACCCGGCTCGCTGTTGGGCGGCGAGGCCCAAGAGCGCCTCGTTCTGGGCGCGGAGCGCGATCTCCCACGCTGCGACATCGGCGAAGAGAATCGTCAGATCCCATTTGTGTTCCGCGCCTACGCTAGACCGCGGAAGCATCTCGACGAGCGGTCGCTCCATCGGCGTCTCCTATCTTCGGTGAGCTCCATTATAGTGAATCTGGCATCGCGCACAACGGTGCCAGTCTGCTATAATCGGGAAATCCCGTTCGCACATTGCCACGCACCGCTCTCGCCGGCATCGGCGGGACGGGTCGACGAAAGGAGCTCGTAGGATGAAGTCGCCGTTTCCCGCACGCCACGTCGCCCTTGTGGCCGTCACGCTGCTCACCCTCGGCTGTGGGTCGAGCGGCCCGCGCAAAGGGTCGATCGGCACCACCTGTTCGGACGATACCCAGTGCGACGGCGGGCTCGCCTGCCGCTTCAACGTCTGCGTCGATCCCAGCAAGGGCGGCGAGCAGGACGTCATGGTGACCCAAGACACCTCGGTTGCCGAGGATCAGGGGCAGCCGGACCTGACGAGCGAGGATCTCCCACAGAGCCAGGACACGGGCGCGGACACGGGCAAAGAAGGAAGTTGCACGCCGAATGGGACCATCGAGTGCATCGCCCAGACCAACGCGTTCCACACCTGCACCAACGGCGAGTGGAGCGCGCCGACCTACTGCAATCGCGTGCCCTGCGAGGCGCTCAGCGGCGTTCCCGCCAGCGGCGTTCGAGGGGGATGCGTCGACGGTACGGGCTGCGGGACGACGTGTGAGGCGTGTCCGAACTTCTTCGCCGTCGATCCCGCGAGCGCGACCTGTCGCACGAGCTGCAAAGACGGCACGGGCGCGGACAACGACGCGTACTGTTGGCCACTGGTCTCGCGTTGCTCGAGTGGCGTCTGCGTCGCCGTCCCCAAGGTCAAAAAGGGCGAGAGCTGTGACCAAGACGTACAGTGCGAAACGGGCGCTTGCGTCGCGGCGATCAAGGACGGTCGCTTCGTGCCCGGACTGCGGGTCTGCTGCCAGGCGAAGTGCTCCGACGACCCCGAGGGAACCTGCCAGGGCTGTCTCGTCGGCGCGGGCACCTGCCAGACCCTGAACAAGCGACAACGAACCGA
>JAGQJP010000472.1 GCA_020430585.1 Myxococcales bacterium
AGAGGTCCGTGATGAACGAGATCCGCTTTCCCATCGTCGTCGGTCTGCTCGTCGCCGCCGCCTTTCTCCTCTCGAGCATTGGCTGCAAAGAGGCGCGCGAGCGCACCGTCGTGCTCGATGTCGCCGGGATGACCTGTCAGAGCTGCGTCGAAGGGATCACCGACGCCCTCAAGCAGATCGAGGGCGTTCGCCGAGTCGAGGTCTCCCTCGAGAAGAAGCGTGCGACCGTCACGTTCGTCGAGGGTACGGTCGACTCGAAGCGCTTGATCGCCGCGATCGTCAAGCTCGGCTATCGCGCCTCGCTGCGGGCGAAGTAGCGTTCGGTTGGGGCTCGACGGTTCGATCGCGCTCGGGTGGGCTCAACTGCTCGGTCGATCGAAGACGCGTAGGATCCGCTTGATCCGCAGCAACAAGAAACGCGTCTTGTTCGGGTGGCCGAGGGTCCCGAGGACTCCCGTCATCGTCTTGTTCTTGCGGCAGCGCCCGAACATCCGAGAACCGCGTCTGAGGCTGCGACAGTAGCTCTGTTTCCGAACCAGCCACTGTCCGAGGCGGTCGATCGACCAGCGGGGGTCGAAGAGCACCTTCTTCTCGCGCGGCTTCGGCGGAAAGTGGCACCAGGGTGAGCGTCGACCACAATGGATCTGACAGAGGCCAAAATCTTGGGTCTTGCTCACCGCGTCGTGGTGAAAGCGCGACTGTTCCTGGATGATCGCCACCACGTACCAGACGTCTTGCTTGTATTTGCGCGATGATTCGATGATCCACTGGGCGTATTGGCGGAGCTGCTCGACGCGATAGTACTTCGGGTACTCCTTGCGCCAATTCCAGCCTCGCTGCTCGGCTTGCGGGTTGAGCTGGCGGATCACGTGGACGATGCGCTCGACCGTGGGAGACACGGGAGAACGACGCGGCGTGGCGATCGAACGGGTGACGTGGGCTGAGGCGCAGGCGGACGGCAGAAGCAGGATCAGGATCAATAGAGATTTCACGTTCAAGATAACCTCCGGAACAGGGTGCTGCTAGCCCGGATAGCGGGAGCGATTCGCGCTCCACCAGCGATTCCAGCCGCTCGGGTTCGGACCGAGGCGTGTGCCAGAGATGCGTTGCAGCAACCGAAGTGCGAGCGCGCGAATCGAATTCTCGCGATCGGTGAGGGCCCGAATCAGCATCGCGATCGTGCGGCGATTCTTCAGTTTGCTGGCGATGCTCAGCGATTGGGCGCGTTTGACGTTGTCGGTGCTTCGCGTGCCTTTGTCGAGCAGCGCGTAGCCCAGATCGGCGTGGCCGAGACGAATCGCGGCGTAGGCCGCGCAGAAGCGCAAGATCGATTGGTCGCTCTTGAGAAACGGGACGATCGTCGGATAGAGCGTCGCGCTTCCGAGGTCGCCGAGTGCGACGAGCGCCGTTCCGCGAACGGTCAGATCGGTGTCGCGGAGCAGCCGGATCAGCGCAGCGGCGTCAGCGCGTGAGCCCAGGGTTCCCAATGTGCTCGCCGCCGCCGTGCGCAGCATCGCATCGCCCGAGCGGAGGAACGGGCGTACGAGGCGAATCGCACGTGGATCCGAGAGGTCAGCGAGGGAGTAGATCCCGACGACGCGGAGCGTTCGGTTGTCCAGTCGGAGGGTTTGCTCGATCAGCGGCAGCGCGCGCGCGTTTCGAAGCGTCGCCAAGGCCCTCATGTACTGTCCGAGCGCCCGAATTTGCGTGCGGCCGAGTTTCTTCGAATCGAGGACGCGCTTCATCCGCTCGGCGATCGCCTGCCCCGCCTGTGTCGCGCCGAGGTGCGCCAGATCGAGGGCGATCTCCGGGTGCTCCGCCTTCGCCTGGACGAAGATCGCGAGAAGATGGGGTATCGCGCGTTTGTCCCCGATTCGGGCCAAGGAGCGCGCTGCGGCTTGGCGGAACGGCGAGTCTTTGCGCAGATAGCGTACGAGCAGCGGTTTGGTCTCGGGCGTTCCGATGCGGCCGAGGAGCATCAACGTCATCCGCGTCAGGTACTCGCTGATCCGCTTGGGACGCGTACCGACCGAACGCAGAAGCTTCGCCAGCACGGGGACGCTCTTGGGCGATGAAAACCGGGCGAGCGAGTTGAGGGCGGTGGTCGCCACCGAGTCGTCCTTGTCGTCGAGCGCCGTGTGCAGCGCGCCGAGGGCGCGCGGATCGCCAGAGATCCCCAGCCCGAGAACGGCGAGGGCGCGCACGCGATGGGAGCTGTCGGTGGTGGCGCGGATCAAGAGGCGAATCTTGGCCCTGGAGGGGTGATTGACGAGCTGCATCAGCGCCTGGGTGCGCTTCTTGACGTCCTTGTCCGCGAGCTGCTTTTCGAGCAGCGCGAGCGAGGCGGGTTTCGGCCGTGATTTCGACCAAACCGGAGGCGTCAAGAGCACGATGACGAGCAGCGCGCGGAGCATGTTCGTTCCCCAATTTGCCGCGTCGGGCGGCAAAGATTGGGAACTATAACCAGCTCGCCGGGAAAATGTAAAGCGCTCACTCGCCCCGGGCGCTTTTCTCCACAGCCTTTCCGGCACGTAATACGTTGAAAAAGCTGGATAGATTGAGCTTCGAGGTGGTGGCGAGCGTCACGATCGCACGCTCCGCCATCTGCGCGAGGAGCCGCAGGCGAGATAGTCGGTCGAGCACGTCCGGAGAGGCCTCGTTACGCGCTTCCTGCAGCGCGCCGCCGAGCTCGGTGCGCACGCGATTGAG
>JAGQJP010000473.1 GCA_020430585.1 Myxococcales bacterium
ATTGCATTTCCCGCGGAAAGGCTGCACTCTAGAAGGAAAGGTCCCTCGGATCGCGATCGGCGTCCGAGAAACCGCCGCCAAGGAGCGACGTTCGAGATGAGTCAGCTTCAACATATCGATGAGATGTGGCACCCCCTCGCGCTCCCCGCCGGGTTGTCCTCGACGCAGCTCGTCAGTCGCTTGGTCGAGTTGCCAGACTTGGCGCAGCGCGTCGGCGTTCTCTCACCTCAGAACCTGTTGCTGCTGATGCAGGAGATCGGCCTCGAGGACGCGATGTTTCTCTTCGAGGCGGCGACGGCCGAGCAGATCCAAGGGATCCTCGATCTGACGATCTGGCCGGGGACCAGCCCGGATTACGATCGTGTCGTCGCCTGGCTCGACTATGCGGCGAGCACGTCGGACGAGGCGCTGCTGCGGACGTTGCGAGGTACGGATCCAGAGATCCTGATGTCGCTGATCCTAGAGCGGGCGACGCTGTTCCACCGCCCCGACAGCGAAGAGGACATCGAGTTCGAAGGTGAGCTCCATTACACACCCGATCGGCTCTTCGCCTTCGGTTTCGCTACGACGGAAGACGGCGAGACGAACGACGCCGCGGTGACGATTCGCAAGGCGATCCAGGTTCTTTATCGCGATGACGTCGATTTCGTTCGGCGCCTGCTGTTTACGCTGCTACCCGAGGCGCAGTCGAACCTGGAGGAGACGCTCTACCAGTTTCGCCTCGGTCGCCTCGAGGATCTCGGCTTTCTTCCGTTCGACGAAGCGAGCACGCTGTATCACGTCGAGAGCCTGCCGCGCTTGCGCCTGACCCTCGAAGAAGAGATTCGGGAGATGCGGCCGTCGGCGGCACCTCCTGGAGACGCCCTCCCCGAAGCGCTCGTCCCGCTGGAGCCAGAGAGCCTGCTCGCCCGCGTTCTCGCGACGCTGCACCACGACGAGCGCCAGCAGTTCTTCATTCACCTGACCTATCTGGTGAACCGTAGCCTCGTGGCTCGCGAGATTCCCCTCGACGACATGGACCTCGCCCGTCGAGAGATTCGCTGGGTCGCCAGTCATCTCAACCTCGGCCTCGAGTCATTGGCGGCGGGTGATTTCGACACCGCCCGGGCGATGGTGACCCGTACCTCACTGTTGAACGTGTTCCGTGGCTCGAATGCCGTCCTGCATCCCGTGCGCCGCCGTGCCCAGGGTCTGCTCCGTCGCTTCGGTATCCCGCGAGGCTATCGGCTCCTCAGCGACGCCGAGACACACTTCATCGAAGCCCTCGCCAGCCGCTTCCCCGTGCGCCATGCCGAGCCCGAGAGCTCGCCCTTCGTCACGCTGGCGGAGGTGGAGCGCGCGACGCAACACGTGGCCCGCTTCGAAGCGATCGCCGACTGGCTCGAGCGCCGACTCGGTTTCACCCCAGCGGTGCTCGACGCGATGGTGCCCGAGCACGGCGATCGGGTCGTACATCTGAGCCTACCGCTGTTGCTGGCGACGCTCGTCGTCCACCGCGTGACCAGCGGTGAGTTTCGCATCGATTCGATAACCGAAGAGCAGTGCCAGCAGGTGATTCGGCTCTGGTTCGGTGCGGGGCCCAAGCTCTCTGCGGCGACGCGCGAGCAGGTAATCGGCGACACCTTCGCAAAATTGGTCGACAGCCACGCCGAGCTGGAGGAGCCGTCGATGCGCTATCTGATCAACGCCACCTTCGAATTCCTCGAGTCCGAGCTCGGCACCCTCGATGCGAGCGCCGCACTCGATCCCCGCGGCTTGCCCATCGGGTTCCTCCGCGTCTCCCACTGAGAGCGATCGGCTGCCAATTTGCGCGCTGGGGTTGTTCGAGCCCGTCGAGCGTGGTAGGGTAATAAGCACCTTTCGGCAAGGGCGACAGATGGTATCGGGCGCGAAAAAGCGATTTGAGATCGAGAGAGTCGGTGCCGGTGAGCCCGTCGTTCTCGAGCTTCGCGGGAGCATCGACGAGCACTCCGACCTCTCTCTGCTCCACGACGCGAAGGGATCGTCGATGCTGCTCGTGCTCAAGGACATCGTTCGCGTCAACTCCGTCGGCGTCAAGAAGTGGATTCAAGCGATCAATCGCATCGACGATGGGACCGATGTCGTCCTCTCCGAGTGCTCGTTGGCGATCGTCGCCCAGATCAACATGGTCAAGAACTTCGCGGGCCGGGCGCGGATTCGCTCGTTCTATGCCCCCTACTACTGCTCGGGTTGCGACGCGGAGTTTCGCTTCCTCTACGATGTCGACCACAACTTCGGTGCGGTCCCCTTCCAGGCACCGCCTGCCGTTTGTCCCCAGTGCCAGCAGCAGCTGGTCTTCGACGACATCGAGGCGGACTACCTCCAAGTCGTCGCGATCGCTCGCGGGATGAGGTAGGCGAAGAATTGTCCAGCATGTGGGTCAAGGTCGCGGTGATCGCCCTCGCCGGTGCCGTCGGCGCCGTCTCCCGCTTCGGTCTCGGAATTCTCGTGACACGCGCCCTGGGGGTCGGCTTTCCTTGGGGCACTTTCGTCGTCAACGCCGCGGGATGTTTCGTCTTTGGTTTGCTCTGGAGCGCGGGTGAGCACCGCGCGATCGACCCCAACACGCGGATGCTCCTGTTGACCGGCTTCGTCGGCGCCTTCACGACATTTTCTACGTTTGTTTTCGAGTCGTTCGAGTTGATGCGCGCCGAGTCGTGGAAGCTCCTGACGCTCTATCTTCTCGGTTCGGTCGCGGTCGGGTTGCTTTCGTTGATTTTTGGTCTTCGCGTGGCGCGTCTACTAGCGTAGAATGGCAAACAGGGTAAACGAGAGAAGTCGAGTCCGGGGCAAGGGCCAAAAAAGGTTCAGGGTAAAGGTCTTTTCCCGGTAGGGCAAACCGGGATGTTGGGCGTATTGCCTTGGCAGGGCGTTGGGGGCTGTATAGGTAACCACGCATCCCGGCTGGGCAGCAAGTGAAACGGGATGCGAGCCCTTGTAACGCCCCGGACTCTGACCGACTCCTCTTCAGATTTCAAGTACAGAACCGAAATTCTGTTCACGTGTAACAAAACCCTGGGCGACCTGGCCTTATTTCCAAAAAGTGATCGCCCCTCGGGAGAAATTTCCCTACACCGTTGTCGTCTCATAAATTCAAGTGGTTAGCCGCTAGTCGCTGAGCGCGATACCGACGTGGCGTCGGAGCTCGTGGTAGGCGTCCGAGATCGCGAAGCGCGCCAGATCGAGCGCTCGCCGCTCGAGCGCCTGCTCGTCGGCGCCCCCTCCGCTCTTGATCTCGGCCATCGCCAGGGTGAGGTCGTTGGTCACGAGCAGAGCGGCGCGATCGGCCGTACGCTCGACGTACTTCAGCCATCGGTTGACGTCGAGGGTGCTCTCGGTGCGCTTGCGCAGACGGCGCACGCCACGTTCGAGCCGCTTGCGCTCCCCCGCGTTGAGTTGGTTCAGGCTCGCGCTGACCCGCTCCTGTTCGGCGTTCTGGTTGGGCGGGCGATAATCGGGGATTACGACCTGCACGGCCGCATAAATACAACGTGTGAGGAACTCATCGGAGTTGGCCGTCGCGAGATAGAAAGTCGGCAACAGATAGCTGAGCTGGCGGGCAAGCCGGAAAGCGAGCTGCTTCGGGGTGACCTTCGAGAGACGCTGCTCCGAGACGATCAGCGCGGGCGTCGTGGCAAACAGAAGGCTCGGGGCGACGCTCTCCGGGAGAATGTAGATCTCAGGGGCCTTCAGACCGAGGACGTAGAGCACGCTGGACGCCAGCTGACTGAACTCGGAGCGGTCGGCGAGATCGACGCGAAACCCGCGCTTCAGACGCGCGCGCTCAGGGGCGGGCGCGGTGTGATGGTAGACGGCCTCGCAGACCAGGTCGAGGATCGCCGAGATATCGGGGTCGAGCTGCGAGTGGTAGAGCTTCTCTTGCCAGAGCGTCGCATCCAGGCGCTGCCGAAAGCGGGGCACCGTGTGCGCCGTATAGCGTTCGACGATCGTGCGCTCCCGCGGGTTGGCAAAGCCGAGGGCGACGGCGATCGACGCCCCGCACCAGCATTCGTCGAACATCTTCGCCCGCATCAGGTGCTCGTTCAGGCGGTGCAACGGCTCTTGCAGACGGGGATCGGTCCAGACCAGGGCGCGGTGGCTCTCGACCGCGGCATTGAGCTGGCCCTCGTCGCCGGCCAGCAGCTCGTCGTTCACTTCGCAGAGCAAGAGCAGCATCTCGATGTCGTCGGGGCGGATCTTCACCGCGTTTTGCCAGGCGACCTGCGCGCGCGAGGGGTCCTTCAGCCGACGGCGATAGACCTCTCCGAGGTTGCGGTACAGCAGGTAGAGCAGATCGCTCGTCTCCGCGTTTCGCGTCGTTCGGCGGATCATCTTGCGGTAATTCAAGGCGAGCTGCTTCCAATCTCCGCGCGCGGTCAACAGGCGGTCGATCGCTTCGAAGGCGTGGAGGTTATTGGCGTTTGCATCGAGACTCCGATTGTAGAACTCCACGGCGCGCTCGTCGTCCTGCTCGTGCTCGTAGTAGATCGTCGCGATCGTTTCGAGGTAGCCGCAGAGGCGCTCGGGGTCGTTCTCGTTCTCCGTTACCCGCTTGAGCAGCTCGAGCGCCGATTCGTACCGACCGGCCTCGAGATAGGTCTCGGCCAGCTTGACCACGGCAGATCCCGCCGTCGGGTCGTATTGCAGGGCGCTGCGGTAGGACTCGATCGCCGCCGAAAGATCGCGTAATCGCTCGCCGTAGAGCTCGCCCAGACGCATCAGCAGGCGAAAGCGCTCGTCGTCACCGTCGAGCACCGCGACGAGCTGCGTGATGTAGTGGATCACCATCCGCCATTCGCCACGAGACTCGAGCAGATCGACCAACAGCTCGAGGGTCTCGACATGCCGGACGTCGGCCTTGTGCGCCTTCTTGAGGTAGGCCAGGGCGCTCTCGGTCTCGCCGAGGCGGTGAGAGATCAGGCCGAGATGGCAATAGATTTGCGCCAGGTCGGCCTTGTCGAGGCTCGATCGGTGAAGGGCGAAGAGGCGCTTGTAGATCTCCAGCGCCCGATCCCAGTAGCGCGAGGCGACATGCAGTCGCGCCAAGCCCTTGAGCGCCTCGAGCGATTGTGGGTTGTGCTCGAGGATGCGCTGGTAGGTTTTCTGCGCCGATGGGAATCGTCCGAGGGCCTCGTGCGCCCGCGCGAGCTGGATCGCCATCGCCTCGTGATCGGCGTCGAGGGTGATATTGCTCAACATCCCCTCGCCGAGCTCCGCGACACGGGCCCAGTTGCTCTGCGCTGCGTGAAGCCGCAGCGCCCGCTCACGGATCGTCGCATCGGTCGGCGCTTGTTGCAGCGCTTGATCGAGGTAGACGAGCGCTCGATCCGTATTTTGCAGCTTCGTCTCGTAGACCTCGGCGATCTCCGAGAGAAGCTCCGCTTTGTGCCGCGCCTCACCGACGGCGTTCTCTCGCGCGAGGAGCAGCGCGAGCAGCTCGTCCCACTCTTCGCCGTCGCTGTAGAGCTCCTTGAGCGCGGTGAAGGCGGGGCGGTAGAGAGGGTTGAGCTGAAGGGCGTAGCGATAGTGATTCTCCGCCTCGGCCTTGTTTCCCAGGCGTGTCTGGAGGACCTTTGCGCGCCGATAGTAGATCTCGACCCGAAGATGGATCTCGGGCGTGACGCGGATCATCTGCGCGTAGACGCGCAGGCAGTTGAACCAGTCGCCGTTACGCACGTAGGTCTTGGCCATCGCCGCGAGCTCGTCGTAGGACTTGCCCTCGAGCTCGGGAGACGGCGGCTCGGGTGCGTCGAATTCGCCGGACGAGAGGTCCTCGAGGCTCAGCTCGCTGGTGGCGACCTCGACTGTCTGCGGGTCGCACGCGTCCTCGTCGATCGTCGGCGGATACTCTGTGCGGTCGGCGCTGAGCACGCGTTCGGGCGAGAATTCTCCTGTCAATCGCCGAAACTGGCGGATTTCCGCCTCGAAGCGACGTCGCTCCTCTTCGAGTCGGCGTCGCGCCTCCCTCAACTTTCGCTCTTCGTCTTCGACGCGCTGTTGCTCTTCGCTCAGACGTCTGCGCTCGTCTTCGTCGAGGAGCTCGTCGACCGTCGGCGCCATCGTGAAGGAGCGTTGGCGGAGCATGTCGTTGAACGCTTTGGCCAGCGCTTCTTTGAACTCGATCGCATTGGCGTAGCGGTTCTTCGGATCCCGGGCGATCGCCTTCTCGAGCACGGACAAGATGTTTTCGGGAAGCCCGCGTTTGCGAGCCGGGATCATCGGGTCGTATTCCGGGGCGATCTTCTGGGCGATCAGCTCCTCGACGGTCCTCGCGGTGAAGGGCCGCCGTCCCGACAACATCTCGTAGGCGAGGATGCCGATCGCGTAGAGGTCGGTGTAGGGGCCGACCTCCGACTTGCCGAGCTGCTCGGGCGACATGTAGCGCGGTGTGCCGACGACGGTGCTGATGTGGTCCCCGCCGACGGCGAATTTCGCCAGGCCGAAATCGAGGACCCTGACGAAGTAAGGATCCCCGTCGATCTCCTGGAGCATGATGTTGTCGGGTTTGATATCGCGGTGCACGATCTGTTTGGCGTGCGCATTGTTCAACGCGTTGAGCAGCTGATCGAGGATGTGCCGCACGGCGGCCGGCTCGAACGCCTCGTTGCGCAACACCTGCGACTCGAACTCGGCCTTCAACGTGCGGGCGTTGTCGACGAATTCGGTGACGAGGTAGGGTTTGCCTTTCCAGGCGCCATATTTGAGGAGTCGCACGATGTTGGGATGGTTCAGCTGGGCCAGGCTCATCGCTTCGCGCTCGAAGGTCTCGAGCAACATGAGCTCGGAGCGCGGGCTACGCTCGGCGCGCACCAAGAGCTTGAGGGCGACCTTCATGTAGACCGGCAGTAGGAGCGCGAGATAGACCTTGCCGAAGCCGCCCTCGCCGAGCTCGTCGACGATCAGATAGTCGTCGGCGCAGAGCCCGATCACACTGTCGCGCCGATGGGACGGACGCGCTCTGTGCGAATCGAAGTATTCGATCGGCACGAAGTGATATCCGTGTCGTTCGCAGACGGGTTGGCGACAGGGTTTTCCCGTGCGCCCCTCCGCATGACACAGCGGGCACATCCCGGCAATAGGTTGCATCGTTCGCGACTGGGTGTATTCCGAATTGGATCGACTCATTGTACGGCGGCTGGCGCCGATCGGTCAACTTACCGAATGTTCGGGCCGACGCGGCGGACGTCGCTCTCGAACCAAACGGCGCATCCCTTCATCGGCTCGGCGGCGCGGCGCCATGCGGAGAGGCGACGAAAGCCGGGGACGAGCTCGCGATCGGGTACGCGCACGACGTCGACGAGCCGGTAGCTCGTCTCTCGCGGTCGAAACTGGGGCCAGTGGTCGAACTGGCTCGCCCGCCAGCCGAGGGGCGCCGTTGCGAGGCCCCGCTTCGTGGCCCAATGGCCGTAGTAGAGCAAGAGCGAGGCGACCTGGTAGCGCCGCGCCAGCAATGGACTCGTTCCCGCGCTCTGCTCGATCGCCGCGACGAGCTTTCGCCAACCGCGCACTCTGGCTGTCGGTTGATAGCGACAGGGTAGCGGGAGCGGCCCTGCCAGTACGATCCCGAGGACCAGCACGGCGATGACTACATTGTACGAGAGAATGACGCGTCGAAGGCGTTCGCCAGCGCCAGCGTGCGCCAGATCGTCGATTACCAGCGGTAACGCCGCGAGATACGCGGGCGCCGCCCAGTTCGGTTCGACGAATCCGCCGAGACTGCGTAGAAGGAGATAGCTCCAAACGAAGCCCGCGATCCAACGGCAGAGACGTCGGATGCTCGCGCTCGCGCGGAGCGATGGAGCCGTGGCTTCCAAAGGGCTCCGGTCCGCCGAGCGCCGCCAGATCAGGCGAGCGAGCGCATACGCGAGGGGTGGGCCGAGGAGGGCGAGCTGACCCCCGAGGTAGGCGCCGACGGACTCGATGGGGTGACCGCCGCTCCGCAATGCGCGGAGCCCCTGGTAACGAAAGCCAGCCAAGCCGTGTTCCAGTGCGCCGATCAGCGTTGGCGTGACGACGAGCAGCGCGCATCCCACCGCGAGCCACGGCCCGGGGTGCTTCAACTCGGCGCGCAACGCCGGTGTGAAGAGGACCCAGGCGATGATCGGCGGGATCAGCAGCGCCGCGGAGTACTTCGCGAGGCCGCAGAGCCCGAGCAGCAGCCCGAAGCCGATCCAGCGGCCTGGCGTCGGCTCCTTCGATAGCCACCAGGCACCGACGAGCAACGCGGCGATCGTCGTCGCAAAGGGAGAGTCGGGCGTGACGATCACGCCGCCGACGAGCCCGAGGAGCGAGAGATCGAGCACCGCGCAGCCGACGAGTGCCAGGCGCGGCCCACCGACGAGTCGCCGCAACAGGAGGTAGACGAGCAGAGAGGTCCCATGGGCGCAGAGGATCGCCGGGAGGCGGACGAAGAGCTCGCTGTTCGAGACGGTCGTCGTCGCGCCGATCAGCCAGGCGACGAGCGGCGGATGGTCAAAATACCAAAACGCTGGCGATCGGCTGAAGGCCCAGTAGTAGGCCTCGTCGGGGCTGAGCTCGACCGCGCTGGCGAGAACGACGCGCACGGCGAGCAGCGCGAGTTGGTAGATGAGCAGCTGCCGGGTGGCGGCGGCGCTCACGGTTCAGCGTTGCCGGCGAAAGCGCCAGACGCCGAGCATCGCCTCGGCGACGATCTTCTTCGACATCTTCGACTTGCCCAGCGTGCGATCGGGGAAGACGATCGGGATCTCTTTGATCGAAAAACCCTTCTTGTGTGCCCGATAGGTGCACTCGATCTGAAAGGCGTAGCCCTCGCTGCGGATCGAGTCGAGATCGATCGCCTCGAGGACGTGGCGTCGAAAGCATTTGAAGCCGCCCGTCAGGTCGCGGAAGCCGAGGCCGAGGATCGCTCGGGCGTAGAAGTTGCCGCCGCGGCTGATGAACTGGCGGATCAGTCCCCAGTTCTCGGTTCCTCCGCCGGGCACGTAGCGGCTGCCGAGGACCAGGTCGTGGTGTTCGATCTCGCGCTGAAAGTCGGGCAGGTACTTCGGTTGGTGCGAGAAGTCGGCGTCCATCTCCTGGACGGTCTCGTAGCCTTTTTCGAGGGCGTACTTGAAGCCGGCGATGTATGCCGTGCCGAGGCCGAGCTTGCCGGCGCGGTGGAGCACGTGAATCCGCGAGTCCTCCGCCGAGAGCGCGTCGGCGATGTCACCCGTGCCGTCGGGGGAGTTGTCGTCGACGATCAGGATATGGCACTCGGGGACGAAGCCGTGGACGTCCGAGACCAGCCGCTTGATATTCTCAGATTCGTTGTACGTCGGGGTGATGATCAGCGTCGTCATCAGGTTCCATCTTCCGCTTCCAGAGCTTGATTGCGATCCAGCCGACCAAAATTCCGAGAGCGGCGCCGGCCACCACGTCGGCGGGGTAGTGCGCGCCCACGTATACTCTACTGAATCCGACCAAAAAGGCCACCGAAAAAAGCGCGCCGCCTAGGCCGCGCCGAATGGCCCACAGAAAGGTCGCCGCGGCGAAGACCGTGTTCGCGTGCCCGCTGGGAAACGAACCGCGATGGCGCGGTGTGCCCGGGGCGAGGCGCATTCGCTCGCCGAAGTGTTGCGCGGGTCGCGGCCGGTCGATCGTGTGCTTGAGCGCCTGGACCGAGAGCCCCCCGACGGCGAGCGTCAAGCCCAGGGCCAGGCTGAGGGCGACGAAACGCTCGCGCTCGATCCAGAACAAGAGCGGCAGGACGAGCGCCAAGAGGACCGCCGCGTTTCCCAGCCAGGTCAGCCCATTGAAAAACGTTTGCCACCACGGATCGTGCCAGCGGATGTGGATCAGCTCGAACAGTCGAGCGTCGGCGCGAAACAGTGGCGTGAGGTTGAACACAGTGCTCCGACGGCGATCGATCCGGTCTCTCGAGCTCTCTCAGCGCTCGGGGTCAGCGGCTCGGGCTGCCGCCTCGTCGATCGGAGAGCCGCCACCCGCTTCGGCTTCGCCGCGGCGCCGCTTGAAGAAGTTGGGCACGCGTTTGAACAGCGTCGAGATGCCGCCGCTCTCGTCGGGGATCGGCAGATAGTGCGCTTCGTCGGCTTCTTGGAAGATCACGCCGACGGGGCGAATGCGGATTCCCCCACCGGTCGCGCCGATGTGGCCCGCCCCGCTCCCACTGAGCTGGGTTTCGCTCTCGGCCGCTTTTCCGTCTCCCGTCAGGCCCGCGCCGAAGAAGCCCATCCGGATCTCGATCAACGGCACGAAACGCTTGCCGCCCGCCTCGAAGGGATCACCGATGATCGTCTCGACCTGGCTCACGGTTTCGATGCGCTCGGCGACGAACTCGATCAGCTCTTGAAAGGGATCCATCTCAACCCTCCGGATTGCTCGAGACGATGCGCGGTCCGTGTCGATCGACGATCAGCACCGCCACGGGTTTCATCTTGAACCCACCGCCGAGGCCGCCGACCGCGCCGCTGCCGCCGCCCTTGGCTTTGCCCGTGTTGACGTCGGCGTCGGCGACGCCCGCTTTGCCCGCGGAGAACCCGAGGCTCAGCTCGCACAGGGGAATCGCGACGCTCTTCTCGTCGCCAACGGGCTTGCCGACGACCGTGCGATTCTTCGCCAGATTCGCCAGGCGGTCGGTGAAGCTCTTGATCATGTCCTTGAACTGCTCCATGGAATGCCTCCTGGAGTGATGGTTTGGCTGCAGACGGTCGCTCCCGCGGTTCAC
>JAGQJP010000474.1 GCA_020430585.1 Myxococcales bacterium
ACGTCCCGCTCGATCAGCGGCGATTTCGTGATGATACCGACGGGGTTGCGATATCGTGCGCAAACCTCGAGACATTTGCGCGTCACGAAAAACGACGACTCGAGCGGTTGATAACAGTCCGTGTTGCCGGAGAAGGCGATCAGCTCGCCCTTCCATCGCTCTCGGTTGAACTCGGCCTCGAGCAGCGCGGCAGCGTCAGGTTTGACCACGATCTTTCGCTCGAAGTCGGTCCCTGCGCCAAAGTCGAGGTGCTGGTGGGAGGGGCGGGCGTAGCAGTAGGCGCAGGCGTGAAAGCAACCGCGATAGGGGTTCACGCTCCAACGAAACGAGAGGTCGGGGCTATCGTTTCGCGCCAAGATCGACTTCGAATGGTCGAAGTAGATCTCGAGTCGGGCTTTCGGAGGCTCTTCCAGCCAGTCGATCTCGCCGTTGCGCCAGGGGTTCGGAGGATTGTGTACGCGTCGAATCATGGTTCGACCGTACACTGAACAAATGTTCAAGTCAAGGATCTTTTTTGCTCTCGCTCCCGGGACTCGGTGAGCGGAGAGGGCGGCGCTATCGCGATAGGATCAGCGCCGATTGCGGGCCGTGACCCGTGATGGAGATGCGGATCTGGACGCCGGATTTCGAGACCGTGAGGCGTGCGGTCCCACGGGGCGAGCGCTGGTCCGAGACGATCTGCCAGCCGTCCTGCTTGAGTTGGGCCCGCAGGCGAACGCTGAGGGACTCTTTGGTCTCGGAGTAGGTGTAGAGCAGGATGCGCCCGCCGCCTCCCGGTTGCGCGCCGCGATCGACGCCACCGGTGGGAATTCGCAGCCCGTGGAATCCGGGAACCGTCAGCGGTGGTTGTACGGGCGAGAGCGCGCTCGGCCCCGTCGGCTCGGAGCCGTGCTCAGATGGGAGGGCCGATGCCGAGTGGCTCAGAGTGCAAAGAAACATCAACACAATTGCAGATCGCAACATCGTCTTCACCTCATGATTCGGGGTTTTGCTGCCATCGAGAGTACGCAACGCGACTGGAGCTGTCAACCCGTGACGCCGTTGACGAGGGCCTCTCCGAGCTCCGTGGCGGCACGAGGCTACTCGTGCGCCGCTCGGCTGCGGCCTTCCTATTTCGGCACTTTTTCGCTACAATCGGTGCGTCTCGAAGGGAGTCGTCCCGTCGTGACGCGCGCGGCGGCGCGCCGTGAACCGTCTACTGCGAGTCGAAGATGGTGAATCGCTTAGGGATCATGGGCTTGGTCGCGGCCCTTTCGTTCGTCGCGTGCATTTGGGGCTGTGACGATCGTCGCGAGCGACCGCGTCTACCACGCGCCCCGGTCCCGGCGCCGAGCGCCGACAATCCGAACCCGACGCCGCGCACGGACAAGCCGCCGGTGACGCCGAAGCCGCCCGAGCATTACCTCTACCCAACCTCGACGCTCAAGCCCTTTCACGTCGTGCGAAAGCGGCGAAAGAAGCCGGCGAAGCGGATCTACTTCCCCTCCTTCGCCCGTCTCTTCCGCGAGCACTCGCCGTCGGTCGTCAACATCTCGACCTCGCAGAAGGCGCTGTCGATGCTGCCCAGAAAGACGCCGCAGCTCGAAGACCCACCGTCTGGGCTGCGACACAGCCTCGGTTCTGGGTTCGTGATCGATCGCCAGGGCTATATCTTGACGAGCTTCCACATCGTCAAGGGCGCCGAGAGCATTCAGGTCACGCTCTACGACGGTACGCGCGTCGAAGCGCGCCTGATCGGTGGCGACAAAGCATCGAACCTGGCGCTGTTGCAGATCCCCCCGGCGGCGAACCTCAAGCCGGTCCGCTGGGGCAACTCCGCCGAGCTGCAGGTCGGCGAGTGGGTCTTCGCGATCGGTAATCCATTCGGCCTCTCGCATACGATCACCAAGGGCATCGTCAGCGCGAAGCACCGCAGCAACATCTCACTGGGGACGAAATCGAGCTACGCGGACTACATCCAGACCGACGCCTCGCTCAACCCCGGAAATGCGGGCGGTCCGCTCTTCAACGTCCGCGGGGAAGTGATCGGCGTCAACATCGCCGACAAGGAAGAGGGCAAGGGGATCAGCTTCGCGATGCCCTCGAATCTGGCACGGCTCGTCGTGCAGCAGCTGAAGAAGAGCGGCAAAGTCGCCCGCAGCTGGGTGGGAATCACGATCGAAGAGACCAAGGAGGGCGTGCTGGTCAAACGCGTCCTTCCGAAGAGCCCCGCCGAGGCCGCCGGCCTGAAGCCGGGCGATCGGATCGAGGGCTGGAACGGGCACACCTCGATCACCGCCCAGACACTGCGCTGGCTGGCGGGCAATACCGGGGTGGGCAAGACCGTCAAGATGCGAATCCGTCGCGCCGGAAAGCTCTTCGTCGCGAAGCTGACGTTGACCTCGCCCCCCTCGGACGAGCGAGAGTGACGCACACCGTAGAAAAGATAGAGGCGATCGCGTTGGGCGCCGAGAGTGGTGGGTTCGCGCCGATAAACTTCACCGATCGCGTCGATTTGCGTATGATGGAAGTGTGGAAACGGCAACCTGGACCCGTCGCGCGGCGCAGGTCATCTGGGACGTGCTGACGCCCCAAGACGACCCGATCAAAATGCCGCAGCTCTTGACGATGCGCGCCTACAACTCGGCGGTGCGTCACGGCGCGCACGTGGCGGCGGCGCGGCGCAGGCAGCACCCGAACCTGTTCGAGTTGCCGATCGGCGAGGGAATTCAGCCTGGGCGAGAGCTCGACCTCGTCGCCCGTTGCCAGTCGATCTACCGCATCACGATGCTCGTCGAGAACCCGCAGGACAACAGCTTTCTTCGGCGCTCACTGCAGCTGGCGGTCGAGCTCGCCACCGCCTATGGCGGGATCATCCGTGACGTCCAGGCGGTGCGCCTCTTCGACGCGAGCGGTGGCGTTGCGATGCTCAAAGCGCCCTCCGTCGGCTGGGCGCACACGCAACTCTACAGCCGCGAGGTCTCGAACCGAGACGTCAGCCGGCGCAAGATTTACTCTCGCGGGATGGTGAAGTTCGGCCTCCCCGATCTGCAGCTCGGGGACGTTCCCGACCCGTGTCGAAAACGCGCGCGGGCGATCATGCGCCATCTGATCGACAAGCTCTGCGATTTCCGCTTCCAGACCTTGCCGCTGAACATGCACGTCGAGAACTACCCCGTTACCTTCGTGAAGATCGCCAATGGTGACGACGGATTCTTCCCCTACGAGCGCATGGAGCTCCGCGACTACGTCGAGCCGATCAACCTGATCGGGCAGACCGCGGCGCGAGTGCTGCAGTTTCACGCTCCCGGGCAGACGATGAGCGTCGACGAAGACGATGACTTCGTGGCCCCCCTACCTCCTCCCGAAGAGGTCGTCGCCGCCAACGATTCACCCGAAGAGCCAGGGGGGCCCCGCTTCCGCATCGAAGTCTCGCGCAAGAGCGAACGGCCCGCGCCGCCTCCCGTGCCGGGTGCGTCGGCCCCTCCGATTCCGCCGCCTCTCCCGGGGGTGTCACCGCGCGCGACGGCGACCCTGGGGAGCGAACGCCTCGATCCGGGTCCGGCGGCGCCCCTTCCACAGGCGTCCGCACCACAAGTCAAGAGCCATGCGGCGCGCGTCGACGGTACAACGAGCGCCGGTCCCTATGGAGACACGCTGTTCGACGACCAACCACGCCGCGCAGCTCTCGCAGCGGACCCGTCCGAGAACCCCTACTCACAGTTCGCCGACACCTTCTCGCTGGGCAACGTCTTCGAAGCCGATGAGCTCGCCCCAACGGAGAGCGCCGGCCTCGAGCTTTCCGACAGCGACTTCTCGGGAATCGGTGGGCACGCGTTCAGCGCCCGTGGGCACGAGCTCTCGGGCAGCGATTTCACGGGGATCGGCGATCCGGCTCCGGCGCCTGCACGTCGGCTGCCGAACGAACCGCAACCGCCGCGTGCCGTGGCGTCTCGCGGCGGTGACGGGCTGGGACTGGACGACGAAGCACCCGTGGGGTTCGACGCCGATGACGACTCGCCGGACCGCTTCGTGCCGATGATCCACTTCTTCGGCGCATCGCGCTCGACGATCTGGGTCTTTGCCAGCGGCGCCGCACCCACGCTGCCAGCGCTGATGCAAGAGCTGATGCGAACGAAGTTCATCCTCGAGCCGACCCTGATCACCGCCGCTCCGACACTGGACGTCGCCTTCCGCC
>JAGQJP010000046.1 GCA_020430585.1 Myxococcales bacterium
AACGCGAGGTTCGAATAGCGCCGATTGTCGTCGTCGAAGAGATCGTCGTTCTCCGGATCGGAGTAGTTCATCTCGACGCAGACGACGCGCCCGAAGCGATCGAGGATCTCTTTGATCCCCGAGGCCATCGGTTGGAGAAACTTCAGATGGAGCGACGAGACGCGCAGACCGTCTTTCCGCGCCCGTCCCACGGCCTCTTCGATCGCGCCGCGGGTGCTGCCCCAGCCGACGAGCAACAGGTCGCCCTCGTCGTCGCCAAAGACCGTCGGCGCCTTCAGGGTCTTTTGGAACGCCGCCAGCTTGCGACTCCGCGCTTCACAGCCACGCTGGTTGACCGCCGGCTCGTAGGCCACCTTCGAGTTCTGCGTGTGGGCCAGACCGGTCAGGGTGAACATCCCGCCGGGCTGCCCCGGGATCGGGCGGGGGCTCAACCCCGTCACGGGGTCCCAATCGTAGGGCTTCCGATCGGAGGGAACCGGGCTCTGATCGATCGGCGGCGCGAGCCACTCGGCCTGGAATTTCGGCCGCACGAACGCTTGTTGCCCCGTCGCCAGGTTCGCGTCGGTCAGCACGATCACCAACATTCGGAAGGTCTCGGCGATTTTGCGCGCCGTGATCACCGAGTAGAAGCAATCTTCGATCGTCGAGGGGGCCATCACCACCTTGGGTGCGTCACCCGGCGTTCCGAAGATCGCCGCGAGGAGATCGCCCTGTTCGACCTTCGTCGGCAGACCCGTGCTCGGGCCTCCGCGTTGGACGTTGACCAAGACGAGTGGAATCTCGGCCATCACCGAGAGCCCCATCATTTCGGTCTTGAGCGCCATCCCTGGGCCAGAGGTGACCGTCACCGCGCACTTTCCAGCGTACGAAGAGCCGATCGCGAAGCTACAGGCGGCGATCTCGTCTTCCGCCTGATGCACGACGCCCCCGACGTGCTCGAAGATCTCCGAGAGGTGGTGCGACGCCGACGTCGCCGGCGTGATCGGATACATCGCGCAGACTTCCATGCCCGAGGCGACGATCCCGTGGGCGACAGCGACGTTGCCGTTGACCACGACCTGCGGCTCTCTGATCTCGAGCGGCGCGATCGACCACTGGAATCCGAGATTCTCTTCCGCCCAGCGATAGCCTGCGTCGAAGAGGGCGTGGTTGACGTCGATCACCTTCTGGCCTTTCTTCTTGCGCTGGAAGACGAAGGCGATCTCTTCGCGGGCGATCTCGACGTCGCGGTCGTAGATGTGGCACAACAGCCCCAGAGCGAACATGTTCTTGCCGCGCCGGGGATTGTCGATCAGCTTGAGGCACTGCTCTTCCATCGGAACTTCGATGACGCAATATCCCTCGTGGAGGAAGCGATCGTGCATCGTCACGTAGTCCCGGACGATGTCCGGATCGGCGTGAGCGCGCCACTTGTCCTCGAGGAGGATCACGCAGCCCGGCTTCAGATCGCCGCCGATCACACGACCGAGGATCACCTGCTCGTTGAAGGCGACGACGACGTCGGCCGCGTTGCCCGCGTTCGTGACGGGGAACGCGCCGACGCGCACGCGGTTCCCACTCGCGCCCGCTGTATTTCTCGGCGGCGGCTCGATCTCTGCCGGGATGATCTCGACGGTCCAGATGCTGTTGCCCATCCGCGCCGAAATCGAGCCAAAAAGCTGGCCCGCCGTTTGAGCCCCTTCGCCGGAGTCGCTCACGACCTCGATCACGGCTTCGTCGGCCGCGACGAGCCCGCGAGGTGGCCGCGGTACCTGTACGTTGCGATGTAGTGCGAGAATTTCAGCCATGACGTCCTTCTTTGGTGCGCTAGTCTAACACAGTAGCGTGACCCCAATATAGGGTCAGCTCGGTTGGTTGTCCTTGATCTGCGTCAAACATTGAAGTTTCCTTCAAGGTTGGGAAAAACAGGAATGCCTTCACGCACTTGGAGATGCGGTCCGGCGACCGAATCGAGAAAAATCTTGTCTCGGGTGCGCACACCCGCGATCATCTGCCTGTCGAGCTCACGGCGAACGCTCCGACCCCTCGATGGATTCAGGGTTCGCGGGGACTTGACGAAGGAGCGACGCGCTTGATTGAGATCAGATACGATACCACACTCGACGAGTCGACGAAACATGGCAGAGGTCGATCGACGCCGTTGGCGGGCGCGTTTCTCTGGCTGCTCCTCGCGCTGCTCATCCCGGCCTGCGGCGGAATCGAGCGCGGTCGAGTGTACGTCGATCGAGAACGAGCCGACGCCTCGACACCTCCGCTCCCCGACGCCGCGGACGCCGCCGATCGGAGTGTCACGATCGATACCACGGACGATCTCGTCAAGCCGCTGCCCGACGCGGATGCCAACGGCGACGTCGACGGTGGCGCCGGAGACTCCCTCGAGGTCGAGGACGGGCTCGGCGACGGCGAGAGCGACGTGTCGATCGACGTCGAAGAGCCGGATCTCGAGCTCCCGCCGTTGGAGGTCGGCTCTCCAATCCCGGCTCCCGCCCCCGATCCGTTGGTGGGCAGCGGCCTCACGAGCTGTGGCGTGTACCGCGCCGAGCGCTGCGACGCTGGGGAGCGCTATCGTTGTGCCGTCTACGACAAAAAGACACAGCAATTCGTCGAGACGCCGGACCCGCTCTTCGAGCGCGTGCTGCTCTACGAACGCTGGTACGATCTCTACCATTCGCCCAACAGCATGCGCGTCGAGCGGCAGTTCAAGAGCGCGACCCTCCCGGGGACGCCAGAGTCGGTCTGGGGCGCCCTCGAGCACTTCGATCGCTTCCTCGGCGAGGGCGACTCGGCGCTTCACAGCTGGCCCGGGATGATGGCGAAGATGATCCGCTACACCCTCTCGGGCACCGAAGCGGACTATCAGAGGCTCGAACGATACGTGCGCGACTATCTGACCCTCTTCGCCGTCACGGGAATCCCGGGCTACCTCGCCCGCTCGCACGGGCTCTACTACGAGCAGACGATCGAGGAGGGCGCCCCCTTCACCGACCAGCACATCCTTTGGTACAAAGGGCGCGACGACCTGACCCACAACGTCTTCGCCTTCGATGCGGCGCCGATCGCCGACCTGCCCGACGCCTATCGTGACGGGCTGCCCGACGTCACGGGCAAGCTGGTCAAGGGCACGCCGATGTGGCGTGGTAATCCGTCGATCGACAGCTACACGGGCGCCACGGTCTCACTGCCGCTGGTCTACCCGCTGCTGCGCGACGAGTCGCTCAAGGCGACGATCCGCTACCAGTTGCCCTGCTATCTCAAGCGCCTGCGGCGGATCGAGTTGCGCAATCTGCAGCAGAATCCGATCGTCCTCGAGGCGGTCCAGAAACTGCTCGGCGGCGCGGGCTACAAGGTGCGCCTCGATCCCGACGACATCGATCTGACGACCCTCGAGACCGTGGTGGGCTACTACCTGCCGACGTACAACCACAACAACGCCTCGACCTTCGACGCGACCTGCCCCGATACGGTCGCGCTGACCCCGACGCGGGTGATCGACGCAGCCGCCGCCAACTGGCAGACCAAGCTGGTGCAGCTCGCCCTCGACCTGCAGAGCGCGGGGGCGGAGAAGAGCAGCGGGATCGATCACATCTACATTCCGAGTGTCCGCGGCGGCGACGCGATTCACATGATGCACCTCGCGGCGCTCTCCTACATGCTCACGGGCGAGGAGCAATATCGCACGTTCCTCTTCGGGGAGCTGATCGGCAAGCTGCACGCCGACAAGGTCGCGCTGACGACGATGGCGCTCTTGATCCCCGACTGGTGCGGCACCTACTACGGCGACCACATCACGGTCTCACCGCTCTGGGCGCTGATCGGAATGCTCGCGCCCTCGCCGCTGCGGACGACGCTGCAGAAGGTGATGGAGACCGAGGTCTGGCAGAAACGGATCGTCAACCAGCGCCACATCAAGTTCAATCTGCTCTACAGCGTCTCGACGCCCGAGGAGCTCGCGACGGGCAAGTCGGTCGCCCTCGCGCAGTTTCTCGCCGATCTACCCCAACTTTCGGGAAACTCGCTCGATCCGCTCGTCCCCGACGACCCGCGCCGCAACTATGACGTCCCGCGCAGCTACGTGATCGACAACCTGCCGAGCGACACCGCCTTGCGCTGCCCCCTCGACGCGGAGCGCGATTTCTGCGAGAAGGGCTTCGAGATCCTCGGGATCCAGTTCCCGATCGAGTCGATCAGCGGCCCCTGCGAGGGATATCCTGGCGAGTGCAGCTTCTCGGACGGGATGTGCAGCCGCCCACTCCCGACGAACGGTCTGCCACCGAAGCTGCGCTTCTATGAAGGCTCGTGGTATGGCAGCTCACCCTTCGAATTCGGGCGGACCTATCCGGTCCAGGGCACCGTGCAGTCGCCAGGCCTCGAGTTGATCGAGCCGTTCTGGATCGCCCGGCTCTACGGCGTGCTCGACAACGGCGTCGGACAGATCCTGGTCTGGAAACCCGACGGAACCTG
>JAGQJP010000475.1 GCA_020430585.1 Myxococcales bacterium
AGCGCCTGCGGGATCTCGAACGTCTCGCCGAACGTCTCCTCGGCGTACTCGCCGGCCGACTCGAACGAACCGCGATAGCGGTCGACCAGCGCGCGCAGCGCGTCGACGCCCTCGCCGTGAGACCACAGCTCCGCCGCGGCGCTCAGCACGTCGTGATCGAAGTCTTCGAGGAGCGCGGCGAACGCCACGAGATCGTCAAGGCTCTCGTATTCGCCGATACCGAAGGCGACGGGCGATTCCCAATCGTGGATCGCCCATTCCTCGGCGTTGGGCTCCGGGCTCCGGGCGAGCATCGCGTCGATCCGGTCCTGGACGTCCGTGGCGTCGTCGCCGGGCTCGATCTCAATCCAATCGCCATGCAGGCGACCGCCGTTGTACGCGGCGAGGCACGCCACGTAGACACGAAGGCTATCCGTCATCTGAACCCCCGTTCTGGGGTATTTGCCGGTGCCGCCGGCGCGGAGCGCACGAAAACCGTGCGATGAGGGTCAGACGATGGGTTCGCAGGGAATATTCAAAGAATTCTATTTCTACTCTGGCTGAAATTCCCGAAAAAACTCCGATGCTAGCCGACTGTCAAGAATCTTATCTTCGACAGAGAACCGACCCCTTACGAAGAAATCATGCCATTCAATGGCGTCCTCTGTCTCCGAAGGAACAAGGACTAAACAGCGGTTGGTCTTCCTGCCCTTCATGCTGCCGGCCTTGCCACTGGTGGCCACGGCCACCTCGCGGAACGAAGACACGACGGCATCGATGATGCTCGCCTCCTTGCGCACGACCTCGAGGCCGAGCGCCTTCACGCGCAGGCTCGCCCCGGGCTTGCTGCCCATGCGAATCCGCAGCGCCGGCTCGGGCTCCGGGGCGTTGGCGCCCTCTCTGGGCTCTCGTGCGTCGTCGATCATGCGGCGGCCTCCTCGAAGAGCTCGTCGCAGGACGCGCACTGGATGTCCAGCCGCGACCCTCGATCGGCGAGGCTTGTTCGTCCTTTCGTCCCCAAGCCCCCCTTCCACATTGCTAACGCGAAACCGCGCGAACAAGGACGCGGGCACCGACATCGGAGACGATCAGATTCTCGCCATCGTGCAACGACGTCACGACGGCCTGCCCAGCGGGGTCATGGTCCGCCACGTCGAGGTCGGTGAAGCGAACCGTCAGCGGATGGTTCTCGTCCACGGAGATGAGGCGTCCCAGGGGGGCATCGCTGAAGCGGGCCGAGTAGGCGTCCCTCGGTGCGGTCACGCTTCGCAGCACCTGCCCATCCTGGATGAAGGTGACCTGCATGTCGGGCGCTCCGCCGAACGCATCCCATGCCGCTCCTGTTGGCTTCCGTCCTGGAAACGACAGCTCAACGATTTCGACTTCGTAGCGGGGCGCCCCCCCACCGCCAGAGGCTCCCCCTTGCTCGGCCAACGTCGTCGGTCGGAGCGCCTCGAGCTCGACGAGAATCGGAACCGGCGGCCCTCGTACTTCGAACTGCTGGAGAATCTCGGCCTGACTCGCCGCAGCCATCGCCTGGAGCTGGTCCCCGCGGGGGCTCAGACCGAGCGTATATCCGTCGGCGCGCGTGGACTGCCTCGACACGCCCCCTCCCCCGCCGTAGGCGAGCAATTGAACTTGCGCCTCCACCGCCCGACTGTCACCGGACACCCGAAGCTCGAAC
>JAGQJP010000476.1 GCA_020430585.1 Myxococcales bacterium
GCAGATCGCCGAGTGGAGGGCGCGCCCCTTCCAGCCGCACGCGATCGCGCGGCTGCGGCAGACGGCGTACATGAAGCGCGTCTTCATGACCTACGTCGACATCCTGATCGAGTGGGGCGACCAGCTCTTTCGACGCGACACGATGGAGTCGACGAACGAGGCGACGCAGCTCTATCTCCTGGCAGCCCAGCTCCTCGGGCCGCGCCCGCAGCGGGTCGCGCTCGAGGCAGCGGCACCGCGGACCTTCAACCAGCTGCTCGCCACAGGGTTCGACCAGCTCAGCAACAGTCTGGTCGAGGAGCTCGAGGGCTACCTCCCCGAGACAATCGTGCCCGTTGGCGAACCGGCGCTCGTGCAGGACGACCTGCCAATCCTCGGGCCGACGCTGTTCTTCTGCGTCCCGCCGAACGAGACGCTGATCAGTGAATACTGGGACCGCGTGGCCGACCGCTTGTTCAAGCTGCGCCACTGCATGAACATCGAGGGCGTGGTGCGCGAGCTGCCGCTCTTCGAGCCCCCGATCGATCCGGCGCTGCTCGTCCGCGCGGCGGCGGCGGGCCTCGACTTGGCGAGCGCGCTGAGCGAGGTCGACGCGCCGCTCCCGCACTACCGCTTCCAGCTAATGGCGCAGAAGGCAACCGAGCTCTGCGGCGACGTGCGGGCATTGGGCCAAGCCCTATTGGCCGCGCTGGAGAAGAGGGATGCCGAGCAGCTCGCGCTCGTGCGCACCAGCCACGAAGTGACGCTCTACGACTCGGTGATCGAGGTGCGCAAGAAACAGATCGACGAGGCGAAACAGGCCCTCGAGAGCCTGAAGCGCAGCCGCGAGAACGCCGAGCATCGCCTCGCCTACTATCAGAGCCGGACGTTCACGAACCCCTCCGAGGCGAGCCAGTTGTCGCTGCTGGACGAGGCGGGCTATTACAACGGCCTCTCGGGAGCGGCGAACCTATTGGCGACGGAGCTCGGAGCCTTTCCGAACGTCGCTGTGGGGATCGCCGGGTTCGGCGGCAGCCCGAACGTGACAGCGAGCTACGGTGGGGCGCAAGTGGCAAACGTCTTGCGGGCTGTGGCGGAAGGAGCCAGGCTCGAGGCGAGCCAGCTCGACCGAGCGGCGCAGATGGCGGCGATCCTCGGCTCGTACGAGCGGCGGCGGGACGAGTGGAGGTTGCAGGCCGAGGTCGTGCAGAAGGAGATCGGGGCGCTCGACAAGCAGATCCTCGGCGCCGAGATTCGGGTCGCGATCGCCGCCAACGAACTCGAGAACACGCGGCGACAGCTGACGCAGGCCAAAGATGTCGAGAGCTTCTTGCGCGACAAGTTCACCAACGTCGAGCTCTATCACTACATGCTCAACCAGCTCTCCTCTTTGTATTTCCAGAGCTACAAGCTGGCCTACGATCTCGCGAAGCGGGCGGAGCGCGCCTTCGAGTTCGAGCTCGCCGTCAGCGGCCGGGGCTTCATTCAGTTCGGCTATTGGGATGGCCTGAAGAAGGGGTTGCTCGCTGGCGA
>JAGQJP010000477.1 GCA_020430585.1 Myxococcales bacterium
AGCGGGGATTCGCGCGAATCGTCCTCGACAAGCCGACGTTCCTGCTTCCCGACGATCGCTTCGTGTTGCGAGATTTCACCCATCACCGCGATCACGGGCGAACGATCGCCGGCGGGCGAGTGCTGGCGATCGACGGGCGGCGAATTCGCCCGGCGGCGGCGGCCCTCGAATCGCTGTCGCGCCTGACCAGTGCCGAGCCTTCGACGCGACTGGTCGAAAGCGTCAGACGCTGTCAATCGAAAGGGATACACGCCGGTCAGCTCGCCTTTCTCCATTCGCTGAGCACGTCGGACGCGCGCCAGATCGCCGACGAGCAAACGCAGGCCGGCCATCTCGTGGTCTCGGACGCGGTCGACTCGCCGCTCTACCTCCACGTCGACGTGATCTCCCAGCTCGAGTCGTCGGTGTTGCGCCAACTCGAAGCACACCATCGGGAGAGCCCCGAAGAGCTCGGTTTGCCCAAGGAGTCACTGCGCACGCGGGTCCCGGGCGTCTCTTCGATCGTGCTCGAGCTCGCCATCCGGCGCTTGGAAGGGCGTGGGCTGATCTCCCGCGATGAAACGCGCGTCGCGACGCAGCGCGTTGCCGGTGAGGCGGAGAAGCGACGGCGCTCCCCGCTCTACCGCGAGCTCGCCGAGCGGCTGAGACAGTCCGGGGCCACCCCACCGAAGCTAGAGGAGCTAGCGCGTGCGGTCGGTCAAAGCGCAGCGAAGGTGCAAGGCACGTTGCGCCTGCTGATCCAAGACGGTGTGATCACCCGTGTCAGCGACGACTTCCACTACCACAACGACTACCTCGCCGATCTCGAGCTGCGTCTGCGGGACCATCTCGCGGCAAAGACCGAGATCACCGCGTCCGAGCTGAAGGAGCTAACGGGAGCCTCGCGAAAGTACACGATACCACTAGGTGAGTACTTCGACAACCGCCGCGTGACGATTCGTGTTGGCGACGTCCGCCGATTGCGCGGAGAGAAGTAGCGATCGGTAGCGATCGACGGTGACGGGGCGCTCGAGCGATGCAGAGAGGGAGAGCTCGGCGAAGGGTCACTCTTCGCCGCCGTTGAGGTCGAAGCGGATGTCGCTGTTGATCGTGGTCCACTCGTTCCAGCGAATCTCGCCGCGGGTACGATACCGGACCGGCGTGAAGCCGCGATGGTTCAACTGGCGCAGAAAGCGCTCGAGGAGCTTGTCGAACGACGGGGCTTCTTTGATCACGAACTGGATGATGAAATGAAGCGGATCGGAGCACTGCGTCTCGGCAAAAAGCTTCTTACCGCGACGCTCGGTCTTCTCGAACACGGTCACCTGAAACACGACACTACGTCCAAGCTTCGTCGCCTCGAGCTGAAACCGCTTAAATTCTTTGATCAATGTCGTACTCCCAACTCACCAGCAACAGCCGCTATCGGTCGGTGTCGGATTCTTTTGTCGCCGCGGCAGCGGTACGCTCAATCCTCTTCTCAGAGGCCATTTCTCGAATTCGTTCGATCGCTACGTGCGCATCGTCCTCAAACTCTTTGAGCAAGCTGACCTGGTGATCGGCAATACCTAGCAGCAGCACACGGCCCAGAACTCGGACGACGAGCAAAGCCTTTTGCGGCCCCAGCGGCATCCTACCGAGAACTTCGATCAGCCCGTCGACACGGGACTCGGTACGCCGCAGTCCCCATCGCCAGGCGATGAGGAGCACGACACAAATCGCTGCGAAGACAGCGATCAGTCTCCACAGCTGCGCGGAATAATCACTCAAGTGGCCCGCGACGGATGACCCTTCCCCACCAAACGAAAGCCCAGAAAAGCGTCTATATTTAAGCAGTTAACGGGGATTGGTCGTCTAGAGTTAAGTACCTCTCTATGATACCGATTCGCTTTCGTTCGTCAAGGGCGAATCCATCGTAGAAATGGCTTCAAAAAACGTGAGATTTTGGCGCGTCGTAGGAGGGTTTGCGGTTGTTTGTCGGCGACGTTCATGGTAGCGTTTGAGCGGTAGAAAACCGACGAGAATAGGGGGAATCTCATGAAACGATGGATCGTGGCGGTCGTGCTCGGTCTGCTCACACTCGGCGGCGGGCGGCTGGCGAATGCATACTCTTTGTTGGGGGGCGAGACCCTGCGGGTGGACGAAAACGCGATTCACGCTGGGATCGGCTTTCCCGACTTGACCTTTTCGTATCACATTCCGATCACGAGTAACTTCGAGCTGGCGCCGAAGTTCACCTTCTTCTACGGGGGCGAGGATCCGCGGTCGACGCCGTTTCTCGGCAACACCTTCACCCTGGTGATGCGCTATGCCTTCATCAAGGGTCCGAAATTCAACCTCGCGCTGCACGTCGACTTCGGCTTCATCTTTGCCTACTACCCGGGCGGCTTTGGCTTCGGTATCCGACTCGGCACGCCGTCGGTGGTGATGAACTACAACATCACGCCGAAGATCTCGCTGGTCGGCGGCTTTCTGATCCCCCTCGCCTTCGCCGCCTACCCGCACTTCTTCGCCCAGATCCCGATCGTCTTCCGCTTGGGCGGCGAGTTCGCCTTCACCTCTGCGATCAACGGCTTCGTCTTGATCGAGGTCGGGCCGAACATCTACGCCGCCAACGGTGGCTCCTTCGTCGGCGTCTATTTCCGCGCCAATGTCGGCGTCCAATACAAGTTCTGACCCCGACTGGCGGCTCGGATGTCCAAACCCTCCCAAGAGAACGAACCCGACCTCGCCGACCAGATCTTCGAACGCTGGGCGCGCGAGGACGCATCGGCCCACGAGCGTGAGCACGAGGCGGAGAGCAGGCCGAAGAAACGCTCTCCGCTGCGCTTTCTGCTGATCCTCGTCGTCGCGCTCCCCGTGGTATTGGGGTACCGCTTCTTCAAGGACGACCTGCACTATTATTTTCGCGGCGGTGACACGCCGACGGATCTCGGCGACCTGCTCAAACAGTACCAGCAGACGCGCTTTCCCGTCGCGCTGACGGGTAAGAAGCGGCGCTGGAAGGCGGTCAAAGAGATCGACGCGCCGCCGCCCTATCTCGCCAAGCTCGGCCACAACCGTTTCGTCAAGTTTCGCGGCTGCCTGCCGATGCGCCGCTCGAAGGCGAAAGAGACCTACTTCTTCGTCTGTCGCCTGATGCCGATCTTGGTCAAGACCAAGCAGCGCACCGACGCCGCGGGAAGTAACATCCACCTGACGCGCTCGGCGAATGTGCTGATCCAGAGCCGAAAGATGCGCTTCGAAGACTTTCAGGGATACTCGCTCTTCGGTGGCGAGGGACGACTGCTCAAGCTCTCGCGCTCGCCCCGGGGTATCAAGCGCCTCGTCGATTTCTATCGCCCCGTCGTCGGTCCGACGATCGCCGACGCCTATCTCTTCGTCGACGGCGAGAAGCCGAAGGACGTTCGCTCGGTCGTCATCGTCTACGGCGTGATTTGCCTCACGTTTCTGCTCTACCTCA
>JAGQJP010000004.1 GCA_020430585.1 Myxococcales bacterium
AAAGGCGTCCGCCCCGCGGGGCAGCTCCGCCGGCTCGAGCCGCCCGAGGTATGCTTCGAGGAGCGCATCGACGCTCCCTTCGTCGAGATCGATGTACGAGTCGCGTAGGAGCGCGACGAGATCGTAGCTCGTCGGCCCGAAGAGGGCGTCCTGAAAGTCGATCAGGTAGAGGCGCCCGGCATGGCGCATCAGGTTGCGGCTCTGAAAGTCGCGATGCACCACGATGTACGGCGTTTGGGCGATTCGCTCGACGATCGTTCGTTTCGCTCGCTCCCAGACCGGGATCTCAGCACCCCGAAAGGGGCGCTTCAATCCATACTCGCGGAAGTGCTCGAGCTCCCAGTCGAGGAATGCCGGCTCGAATCGCTGCTCGGCGACGACGGTCGGCGGTGCCAGGCGCGCCGTTCGGCGCTGGAACTCGACGAGCAGATCCAAGGCATCGGCATACTGCGCCAGGCGCTCGTCGGGTGACGCGTTTTCGAGGGCGCAAAAGAGCATCTCGTCGCCCAAGTCTTCGAGCAACATCAGCCCGTTCGCCGCATCGAAGGCGTAGATCGTGGGAACGGGCAGCTCGAGCGCTGCGAGGTAGCGCTGGACGGAGAGAAACGGGAGCTCGAGGGGACGGCTTCCGCCCGTCGCCTCGTTCGACTTCAGCGGATCGCCGCCGATCTGCATCACCACCGCGCTCTCGGGCCACTCGCCACCGCCCCCGAGGTGCAGTCGATGGTAGACGCGATTCGAAGCGTCTCCGGCGAGGTGGACCGGCGTCGGCGAGCCGCTGTAGGTTGGGAAGGCGTCTCGGAGCAGGGGCATGGGATCGAAGGTCGACATCAACGGCGAGAGTACCATCCGGACCGCGTCCGAGCAAGAATTTGGCGCCCTCGACGGTGGCCCGCGCGGGGAGGGTTTTTCCTTGACAACAGGGGTGTAATTTTCTACATCTACCCGCAGTTCTGGTTCTCAATCGGGGATTTTGCGCGGCCGATGTCGAACGAAAGAAAATTCTCACCTGAAACGGAAGCCCAGTTCCAAAAGCTCCTCACACGCTACCCTACGCGCTTGGCGGCCCTGATCCCGACGCTCTGGCTTGGCCAGGAAGAGTTCGGGCATCTCGACCGCACCGCGCTGGCGTACGTCGCCGAGCGGCTCGAGCTGCCGATGTCGCAGGTCGTCAACACGTGTACGTTCTACACGATGTTCACTCCCGTGGCCCGCGGCAAGTTCCACATCGAGCTCTGCACGAACGTCGCCTGTTGGCTCCGCGGCTGCCGCGAGATCCAGCAGGTCGTCGAGGACGAGCTGGGGCTCAAACACAAACAGACCTCGGCGGACGGGATGTTCACCTACGAAGAGGTCGAATGCCTGGCGGCCTGCGACAAGGCGCCGATGTGCCAGGTCAACGGCGCCGACACGTACAACCTGACGCCCGAGAGCTTCCGCGAGTTGATCCGCGGGTTGAAATCGAAGGGGTAGAGCGTTGACCAAGCTGCTCACCAAACACATCCACGAATCCGGCTGCGAGACGCTGAACTTCTACGTCGCCCACGGTGGCTATTCGGCCTTGAAGAAGGCCTTCAAGATGAAGCCCGAAGAGGTGATGGAAGAGGTCAAGAAGGCGAGCTTGCGCGGGCGCGGCGGTGCTGGTTTTCCCGCGGGGATCAAGTGGTCCTTCGTCCCCAAAGATAGCGACAAGCCAAAGTATCTAGTGGTCAACGCCGACGAGAGCGAGCCGGGCACCTTCAAAGACCGACTGATCCTCGAGAAGATGGCGCACTATCTGCTCGAGGGGATCATCATCTCGAGCTACGCCGTCGGGATTCATCACTGTTACATCTATGTCCGCGGCGAGTTCTGGGAGCCGGTCAAGGCGCTCCAGAAGGCCCTCGAAGAGGCGTACTCCCGCGGCTACTTCGGCAAGAACATCCTCGGTAGCGGCTTCGACCTCGAGTGTACGATCCATCGCGGCGCGGGGGCCTACATCTGCGGCGAAGAGACGGGGCTCCTGGAGTCGCTCGAAGGCAAGCCCGGCCGACCGCGGAACAAGCCGCCCTTTCCGGCGTTGATCGGCGCCTTCGGCTGCCCGACGGTGGTCAACAACGTCGAGACGATCGCCTATGTCCCGTCGATCATCGAGCTCGGCGCCGAGAAGTACCTCCAGATGGGGCCGCATCAGAACAACGGCGGCGTGAAGATGTACTGCATCAGCGGGCACGTGAAGAAGCCCGGGGTCTATGAGCTGCCCATGAACACCACCCTGCGCCAGCTGATCTACGATCACGCGGGCGGCATCTTGGGCGACCGCGAGCTCAAGATGGTGATCCCTGGTGGCTCGTCGACGCCGATTCTGATGCCCGATCAGATCGACGTGATGATGGACTTCGACGAGCTGAAGAAGCTCGGCACGTTCCTCGGCTCGGCGGGAACGATGATCGTCGCCGAGGGGACCGACATCGTCGAGCTTGCCGCGGTGATCGCGAAGTTCTATGCACACGAATCCTGCGGCCAGTGCACGCCCTGTCGTGAGGGCACCGATTGGATCTACCAGCTGGTGTTGAAGATCCACGCGGGGGAGGGCACGAAGGCCGATATCGACCGCATCCTCGACATCTGCAACAACATGAAAGGGCAGACGATCTGCGTATTGTCGGATGCCCTCGCCGACCCGATGAAGAGCATCGTGACGAAATTCCGTCACGAGTTCGAAGCGCGGGTCGTCGACGCGGCCTGAGGGAGACGGACGGGACGATGGCGCTGATTCTCTTCTTCGTATTTGCGATCGCGGCGGTGCTCTCGGGGATCTGCGTGGCGTTCTCGCCCTTCGGCAACAACCCGGTCTACAGCGCGATCGCTCTGATCATGACCCTCTTCTTTCTCGCCTGCGAATTCGTCCTGCTCCACGCGACGTTCATCGCCGTGTTGCAGATTCTGGTCTACGCGGGCGCGATCATGGTGCTATTCACCTTCGTGATCATGTTGCTGAACCTCAGCAAAGAGGAGATTGGCGAAGAACGATTGACCTTGACCAAGGTCGTCGGCCTCGTCGTGGTGCTGATCGGTCTGACCTATCAGATCGGCCGCGTGATCTGGGCCCACAAGGTCGCCCCGGTCACGCTCCATCTCACCGATGGCGGACCGTCGAACCCCGCCTTCGGGACGATCCAAGACGTTGGCGTCAAACTGTTTCAAGACTTCCTCGTGCCCTTCGAGGTGACCTCGATCCTGCTCCTGGTCGCGATTGTGGGCGCGGTGGTGCTGGCGAAGCGAAAGATATGATCAACACGATACCGATCCACTACTTCTTGCTCCTGTCGGCGATGCTCTTCACGATCGGCATGCTGGGGGTCATCTTTCGGCGCAACGCGCTGATCGTCTTCATGTCGATCGAGCTGATGCTCAACGCGGTGAACCTGACCTTGGTCACCTTCAGCCGTTTTCGCGGCGATTCGAGCGGTCACGTGATCGCCTTCTTGGTCATGGCGGTGGCGGCAGCCGAGGCCGCCGTCGGGTTGGCCATCATCATCAACATCTTCCGCCATAAGAAAGTCGTCAACATCGACACGATGGACCGGATGAAATACTGAGGCCATGAGCAACACCGCACTACTCAGTTCGATCGTTCTGTTGCCCCTTTTGGGGGCGTTGATCAATGGCCTGTTCGCGGGGCGGCTCCCGCGGCGGGTCGTGGAGGTGATCGCCTGTTCGACGGTGATCGTCAGCTTCCTCTTCTCGCTCAAGGCTTTCCTGCAGCTGATGGCGCTCCCCGTGGGCGCACGCGAGATCCACGCGCACCTCTACAACTGGGTCGCGGTCGGCAATTTCCGTTTCGATGTCGCCTTCTACCTCGATCCCCTCTCGTCGATGATGTCGTTGATCATCACGGGCGTCGGCGGTCTGATCCACGTCTACAGCGCGGGCTACATGTCCCACGACCCGTCGTACGGGCGCTACTTCTCCTATCTCAACCTCTTCACGTTTTCGATGCTCTCACTGGTCCTCGGGAACAACATTCTCTTGATGTTCCTCGGCTGGGAAGGGGTTGGCCTCTGCTCGTACCTCTTGATCGGCTTCTGGTTCACCGACGTGCAGAAGGCGAAGGCGGGCAAGAAGGCGTTCATCGTCAACCGGATCGGGGACCTGGCGTTCATCGTCGGCGTCGGCCTCCTGCTCGGTCTGGCCGACGGCAACCTCGACTTCACCTATCTCCGCAAGGTGACGGCGCTGCGCACGCTCTACCTCGACCCGATGATGGTCAAGGGGATCTGCCTGGCGTTCTTCATCGGCGCGACCGGAAAGTCGGCGCAGATTCCGCTCTATGTCTGGTTGCCCGACGCGATGGCCGGTCCGACGCCCGTTTCGGCCCTGATCCACGCGGCGACGATGGTCACCGCCGGGATCTACATGATCGCCCGGCTGAACTTCATGTACGCCCTCGCGCCCGAAGTTCTCACGCTGATCGCGGGGGTCGGCGCGGCGACGGCCCTCTTCGCGGCGACGATCGGTATCGTCCAGCGCGATATCAAGAAAGTGCTGGCCTATTCGACGGTCTCCCAACTCGGCTACATGTTCCTCGCCGTCGGGATGGGAGCCTACACCGCGGCGATGTTCCATCTGATGACACACGCCTTCTTCAAGGCTTGCCTCTTCTTGGGCTCGGGGAGCGTGATCCACAGTCTCCACGGCGAGCAGGACATCATCAAGATGGGTGGGTTGCGCAAGAAGATGCCGGTGACGGCGCTGACCTTCTTGACCGCGACGATGGCGATCTCGGGTGTGCCCCTGTTCGCCGGCTTCTTCTCCAAGGACGAGATCCTCTGGAAGGCGTTCACCAACGCCCACGCCGGGATGACGACGGTGTACTGGGGCAAGATCTTCTTCGTCGTCGGGCTGATCGCCGCGCTCTGCACCGCGTTCTACATGTTCCGGCTCTACTTCCTGACCTTCGAAGGCGAGTATCGCGGACCCAAAGAGACGGAGAAAACGATCCACGAGTCGCCCGTCTCGATGACCTTGGCCCTCGTCGTGTTGGCGTTCTTGAGCGTCGTCGGCGGCTACGTCCAGATCGGCTTCGCCCACGTCCATCTGCTCGAGGATTGGCTCGCACCGGTCTTCGCCGTCGGCAGCCTGAACGTCGTCGAGACGATGGGGCACTCGTGGGAGTACGCGACGATGGCGATGTCGGTGGCGATCGCCGGTGTGGGAATCGGCGCGGCGTATTATCTCTACATGGGCGCGGGCACGAAGATCCCGGCGCGTATGATGGAGGCCGCCCCGCGGCTCTACAACTTCGTCTGGAACAAGTACAAGATCGACGAGCTCTACCAGGTGGTCTTCGTCGGCACCTATCGATCGTTCGCGCACTTCTCGCACCGCTTCGCCGACGCGTTCGTGATCGATTTTCTCGGCGTGCGGGGCACGGGCGCGTTGGCTCAGGGCATCGGGCGCGTGATCGGGCGCCTGCAGAATGGCGACGTTCAGCGCTATCTCGTCGTATTCGTGGTGGGTCTAACGTTGATTCTGTACCTCTGGCTGCAGTGAGATCGAGCTGACTGAGGAGACGCTCCGTGGGACTTGAACAGATTCCGTCGCATTTCCCGATTCTCACGCTGGTGACGTTCCTGCCGTTGGCCGGCGCGCTGGCGATGCTCGTGATCCCGAAAGCGAACGAAGGCGTGCTCAAGGGCTTTGCGCTCGGAACGACGACGCTGACCTTTGTCGCCTCGCTCTTCATCCTGCGCAAGTTCGATCCCTCCCTCGGCGGGATTCAGGCGCAGCTGGCGGACTACGCGAGCTGGTTGAAGTTTTTCCAGATCCGCTACTTCCTCGGGATCGACGGGATCAGCCTCTGGCTGGTGATGCTGACCACCTTCCTCGGGCCGATCGTGATCCTCTCGAGCTATACGGCGATCAAGCAGCGCCTCAAAGAGTTCCTGATCGCGCTGCTCGTGCTCCAGACCGGGATGCTCGGCGCCTTCACCGCTCTCGATCTGTTCCTCTTCTACATCTTCTGGGAGCTGATGCTGATCCCGATGTACCTGTTGATCGGGATTTGGGGCGGCAAAGATCGAATCTACGCCACGGTGAAGTTCTTCATCTACACGATGGCGGGCTCGGTGTTGATGCTCGTCGGAATCTTGTACCTCTACGTCAAGTTCGGCGGCGAGACCTTCCTCTTGCCCGATCTGATCAAGAAGGCCGGCGAGCTGAGCGTCGTCGAGCAGACCTGGCTCTTCATCGGCTTCGGCATCGCGTTCGCGATCAAGGTGCCGCTCTTCCCGTTCCACACCTGGTTGCCCGACGCCCACACCGAGGCGCCAACGGCCGGCTCCGTCGTCCTCGCCGGGGTCTTGCTGAAGCTCGGGACCTACGGGTTCGTGCGTTTCGGTATGCCGCTCTTTCCTGACGCCCTGCGAATGCTCGCCCCGGTGATCATGGCGCTCAGCGTCTGGGGGATCATCTACGGCGCAGCGATCTCCTGGGTCCAGAAAGACGTCAAGCGGCTCGTCGCCTACTCCTCGGTCTCGCATCTCGGCTTCGTGATGGTCGGCGTCGCGGCGATGACCGAAGAGGCGCTGACGGGAGCGATCCTGCAGATGGTCAACCACGGGATCTGCACCGGCGGCCTCTTCATCGCGATCGGCTTCCTCTACGAGCAGCGCCACACGCGACTGATCGAAGACTTCGGCGGTCTCGCCAAGCAGATCCCGAAATTCGCCGTCTTCCTGATGATTCTGACCCTCGGCTCGATCGGGTTGCCCGGAACCAATGGCTTCATCGGCGAGTTCCTGATCATCGCCGGCACGTTCCAGGGCACCTTCACGCCGCGCGCCCCGGTGATCGGCCGTCCCGGCGACTTCGTCGACATGGCGCAACCCTTTGCCCACGGGCTCTTCGGCTCGGATGGCGGGATGAGCGTCTTCACCTTCAAGATCATCTCCGGCGTCGCTGGCGGCCTGGCGGCGCTCGGCGTGCTGCTCGGGGCGATCTACATGTTGAGCATGTACCGCCGTGTGATGTTCGGCCCGCTGCGCAGCCGGGCGAATCGCGAGCTGCGCGACCTGAACCTGCGCGACATGTTCGTCGCCGTGCCGCTGGTGCTGCTCGTCTTCTGGATCGGGCTCTATCCGAACTTCTTCATCGGCAAGATGCGCAAGTCGGTTTCCGAGCTCACCGAGTACGTTCGGCCCGAGGTGCGACGCCGCGCCGACTCCCTCGATCCCGGGCTTCTGCGACGCACGCTCTGCGCCGATCTGAGCGGAAAGTGCCCCGCCGAGTGTAATCCGGTCAATCCTTCCAAGGCGTGCATCAAAAAGGGCATCAAGCACCGAGTTCCGCGGGTGACGATGCGGACGCTGCACATGATGGTCGATGCCGAGCGCAGCCACCGCCGAATTCGTCTGCCTCTGCGGCTCGAGCTGCCGAAGGCGCTGCGCACGACGCGCACGACGCGCAAAGGAGGGAAGTAATGGGTCACAATCTCGTCCTGCTCTCGCCCATGCTTCTCGTCTGCGTCAACGCGCTGCTCTTGATGATGGCGGGCGCTTTCACTCCCGATGATCAGAAGAAGACGTATCTCGCCTATCTGACCGTCCTCGGCAACCTCCTCGCGCTCGTCGCGACGGCTTGGCTCTGGCGCAAGGGCGGCGGCGATTTCACTCC
>JAGQJP010000478.1 GCA_020430585.1 Myxococcales bacterium
AAAAGCGAGAGCGACGTCTCCATCGAAGTCGGGCGCTCGGGGACGATCAGCGTGGCCAAACCCAAACAGCATCGGGCATCGCTCAGCGACTTCGCCGCAAACGAGGGGGGACAATGCCCGTCTTGCGGTGCCGAAGGCCTGGTCGGTGAGCCCTGCTCCCATCGCGTCTGTTCCGGGCACGAGATCCACATCATTCCCACGCCCTATGCCGATCTGTACCGCGAGCGACTGGCCCATTCGCCCTTTCCCGATCTGTTGGTCGGGCGGCGGATCCACGACTATCTCGTCGTCGACACGCTCGGCAGCGGATCGGTCGGCCGCGTGTTTTGCGCGCTCCAACTCCCCGTGCTGATGCGTGTCGCCCTCAAGATCTCGTCGGCGCGACATGTCGCGAGCCGAGACAGCGCGCTTCACACCAGCCATTTCGTGCGCGAGGCGAAGATCCTGGCGCGCCTGCGACACCCGCACATCGTCACGCTGATGCATTACGGGGTGTTCCAGGCCCTGCCCTTCATCGTCACCGACCTCGTCGAGCCCGCCTGCACCTTGCGCGACGAGCTGCGCCGACGGACCGTCGAGGGCGAGTCGCTGCGCTTCAGCGAGGTTCGAGGGATCGTCGAGCAGATCCTCGACGCCCTCTACTACGCCCACAGCGAGTTCGTCGTGCACCGCGACATCAAACCCGAGAACGTGTTGCTGCAACGCACGCCCGGAACGAACCGGATCTTCGTGCGGGTCCTCGATTTCGGATTGGCCAAGGTGGTGCGCGAGAGCCACGAGACGAATTATGTGTCGGGAACGGCGATCTATATGGCTCCCGAGCAGATCCTCGGCTCGGAGATCGGACCCTGGACCGATCTGTACGCCGTCGCGGTGATGCTCAGCGAGTTGATCACGGGCAGTTGCCTCTTCGCGGGAATGGACCGCGCGACCGTGTATCGCCTCAAGCTCGGCGATGGCGGCCACGTTGCGCGTGCGCTTTCGGACCACGCGCTCCCGCCAGAAGCCCTCGAGTTCTTCCGCGTGGCACTCGCGCGCGCCCCGTCGGAGAGGCAGCGCGACGTCACCCAGTTTCGAGAGCAGATGGAGCGCATGTTCGATGCCCTGGAGGTCGGTGGGAAAACCGAGCTCTCCGCCGACGAGATCTCGCGGCTGTTGCAATCCCGCGTCGGGGGCTTGACGCAAAGCCGACGCCATTCCCCTTCGATCTCCGATGCGACGGTGATTTGAGCCGAGCACCGAAGCCAGGTGAACCTCATTGGCACACTCGACAGCTGAACATGCCAAGCCGCGAAGCCACGAGTCGACGAGAGGAGCCGGCGCGCTGCGCGGAAAGGCCGGCCAATGCGTCTGCTGCGGACAGAGCGGAACGGTCGGCGACGCCTGTGACGACTGGGTCTGTCGCCGACACGGTTACTTCCTCGTCCCGCTGGAGGCGGCGCGCCGTGAAGAGGCGCGGGCAAAGCAGGTCGGGCGCAGCGCGTACGTCGGGCGACCGATCAGCGACTGCCTGGTGATCGACGAGATCGGCAGCGGGACCTTCGGCGCGGTCTTGCTCGCCCTCCAACGGCCGCTGCTGATGCCCGTGGCGGTCAAGGTGCTCCAGCTCGAGCACGTCGACGAGGACTTGCGGCGGGAGCTGATCGAGCTCACGATCCAGGAAGCCGCGAGCCTCGCGCAACTTCAGCACCCAAACATCGTCGCGCTCAAGAAATTCGCGATTTTCCGCGGCATCCCCTATCTCGTGATGGAGCACATCAAGAGCGGCCTCGAGCTCTACGGATTCCTCGCCAGCCGCGCCGCTGACCAATCGCTGACCGTCGCCCTCGTCGAGCGAGTCCTCCAACAGATCCTCAACGCCCTCGAGTGCGCCCACGAGGCAGGGGTCGTCCATCGCGACATCAAGCCAACGAACGTGATGATCCAAAAGGTCGCGGGCGACTCGAGCTTCGTCAAGCTCCTCGATTTCGGCCTGGCCAAGCTCTTCGAGCTGACCGAGCGCACGGGAACGGTGGCGGGGACCCCGCGCTACATCGCCCCCGAGCAGGTGCGCGGGAGCGATGTGGGGCCCTCGACGGACCTGTACAGCGTGGCGATGATGCTCTTCGAGATCGTCAGCGGCCGAATCGCCACGCGCGGCGAGGGCTGTGACGCGATGCTGTGGAATCGTGAAACCCGCGAGTTTCGGTCATCCGAGCTGCTGGCGCAGCGTCCCGAGTTGTTGGGGCTGATCCCGCCTTTCTTCGACCGCGCGCTCGCGCGCGAGCCAGGCGATCGCTTCCCCACGATCGACGAGTTCCGACGCGCGATGGGAGAGATGCTTCGCAGCGTCGAGAGCGTGCTGGGGCCTGACGAGCTGGCGCGGCACGTTCACGAGATCAGCGCCGTGACGCTGCCCACTGCGGATGCGAACGAACGGAGCGTCTCGCGCGAGGACGGCGTGGCGCGGCCGGTGCGCTTCACGCCCGCTCGGCGCGCGCTCGAACCGACGACACGTACGGCCCTGCGAACGATGGTACCGGTCGAGCCCTCTGGCGCTGGAGCTGACGAACCGGACGGGGGGCACATCGATCGAATCTCGTCGGTCGAGCGTCGGGCGAGCCAGCCGCCTGCTACCGTCGGCGCGCGCGTCGAGATCGCGGCTCCCTCTCGCCCGCGGCCTGGGGCGCGACGCCGTTCGCAGACTCGAGGCTCGTCGCGGAGGGCCCTGGTGTTTACCGCGTTGGGGGTGCTCGGCGCGCTCGCGCTCGCGCTCGTCGTCATCGCGCTGCTCAGCCGACCGACGAGCGACGGCGTTCCACCTCTCGGTCGCGATCGGCGGTCGCGGCAGCCGCGGCAGCCGCGGCAACCAAGCACCGTCGCGCCCGTGGGACCTCGAAACGCCGCGCCGCATCTGGCGCGGAAACCTGCGCCGGCACCGATTCACGCACCGGCACCGATTCACGCACCGGCACCGATGCACGGACACAAGGACCGCCGCCCGATCCGACACCCG
>JAGQJP010000047.1 GCA_020430585.1 Myxococcales bacterium
GGGAGGCGGTCGAGGCGATGTTTCGCGGGCTCGAGGCGGTGCTCCGCGAGTCGGCGATGCTGATTCTGTACGGCCCCTTCAAGTACGGCGGAGAGTTCACGACACCGAGCAACGAGGCGTTCGATGCCTGGCTCAAGGCGCGCAATCCTGGCGCGGGCGTGCGGGACATCGAGGTGATCGATCGGATGGCCGCGCGGCTCGGTTTGGCGCTCGAGCGCGACATCGAGATGCCAGCGAACAACCAGCTCCTCGTCTGGCGCCGATGAGATCGCTCGATCAGCGGCGGTTGCGCCTCGCCAGCGCCTGGCGCACCAGCTCGACGATCGCCGGTGGGGCCTTGTCGACCGAGCCGGCGTCGAAGGGAGGCTGCGGGTCGTACTCGATCCCGAGCTGAATCGCCTGCGCCATCTCAGGGCCGACGAGCTTCGCTGCGAGATGGAGCGCCATGTCGATCCCGGCGGAGACGCCCGCGGCGGTGATCACCTTGCCCTGCTCGACGACCCTCTGCCTCGTCGGCCGCGCGCCGAGGGCGCCGAGCTCATCGAGCGCGGCCCAGTGGCTCGTCGCCTCGAGATCGTCGAGGAGTCCCGCCGCCGCGAGGACGAGCGAGCCGGTGCAGACCGAGGTCGTGTAGCGCGTCGTCTGGTGGATACGGCGCAGCCACTCGAGAAGCGACGTCTCCTTCAGCAACGCCCGCGTCCCGAAGCCCCCAGGAACGACGAGGATCTCGGTGCGCTCGAGATCGTCGATCGATCGGTCGCAGCTCAAACCGAGGAAGCCGTTGTCGGTGCGGACCGTACCGACCTCGCGGCCGACAAAGCGGAGCTCTGCCCCCGGCAGCCTGGCGAGCACTTCGTAGGGACCGATCGCGTCCAACGCCGTGACGCCGTCGAAGAGCAGAATCGCGATCTGCATCACAGGCGCGGCCCGGCGGCTTTGATCTCGTCGGAGGCGACGTCTTCGTACTTGGCGAAGTTCTCACGGAAGAGGGCGGCGAGTTTCCGCGCGGTCTTCTCGTACGCCGCCTGATCCGCCCAGGTGTTCTTCGGGATCAACACCTCAGACGGAACGCCGGGGCAGGCGGTGGGCACGGCGAGCCCGAAGACGGGATCGGTCACCGTCGGCGCGTCGAGCAGGGTTCCGGCGTGGATCGCGTCGATGATCGCTCGCGTGTACGTGAGGCTCATCCGCTCGCCGATGCCGTAGGGGCCGCCGGACCAGCCCGTGTTCACCAACCAGGCGTTGGCCTTGTGCTTGCGCATCTTCTCGGCGAGGAGCTCGGCATACTTGGTCGGGTGCCAGACGAGGAACGGTGCGCCGAAACAAGAGGAGAAGGTCGCTTCCGGCTCGGTGATCCCGACCTCGGTGCCGGCGACCTTTGCCGTGTAGCCGAGGATGAAGTGATACATCGCCTGCGCTGGCGTCAGGTGGCTCACCGGCGGCAGCACCGAGAAGGCGTCACAGGTCAAGAAGACGATATCCCGCGGATGACCGCCGACACACGGGATCTTCGCGTGGGGGATGTATTCGATCGGATACGAGCCCCGCGTGTTCTCGGTGATCGAGATGTCGTGATAGTCGACGTCGCGGTGCTCATCGAGGACGACGTTCTCCAGCACCGAGCCGAAGCGCAGGGCGTGGAAAATCTCGGGCTCCTTCGCCTCGCTCAGATCGATCACCTTGGCGTAGCAGCCGCCCTCGATATTGAACACGCCCTGTTCGGTCCAGCAATGCTCGTCGTCGCCGATCAACGCCCGCGATGGATTGGCCGAAAGGGTCGTCTTGCCAGTCCCCGAAAGGCCGAAGAAGATCGCCGTGTCGCCGTCGTCGCCCTCGTTCGCCGAGCAGTGCATCGACAGCACGCCGACCTTGGGCATCACATAGTTCATCACGGTGAAGATCCCCTTCTTCATCTCGCCGGCGTACTCCGAGCCGAGGATTACGAACTCTCGGGTCTCGAGGTTGAGGTCGATGCTCGTCTTCGACGTCATCCCCGGGGTGTTGCGATTCGCTGGAAAGCGCCCCGAGTTGTAGATCACGTAATCCGGCTCGCCGAACTGCGCCAGCTCGTCGGCCGTCGGTCGGATCAGCATGTTGTGCATGAACAGCGCATGGTAGGCGCGCTCGCAGATCACCCGGACCTTGAGTCGATATTCCGGGTCCCAGCCGGCGTAACCGTCGATCACGAACAGCCGCGGCTTCAGGTTCAGATAGTCCACCGCCCGCTCACGATTGGCGCGAAACGACTGCGGCTCGAGCTTGATGTTGATCTCGCCCCACCAGATGTCGTTCTTGGACGCGTCGTTCTCTACGATCCGCTTGTCCTTGGGGCTGCGGCCCGTCTTTGCCCCCGACATCGCCACGACGGCGCCGTTCGAGGCGATGGCGGTCCCTGGCTCGTTGCGCAGCGCATGTTCGTAAAGCGCAGCCGGCGACGGATTCCGAAAGATCGTCTTGACCGTGATTCCGAGTTTCGTGAGGTCGAGCGACATCGTATTCCCCCAATGCTTGCGTCGGCCTGGCCGTCGCAGTGAAGATGGAGCGCCGCGCGGTCGATCTCCCGTATCGAACCAGCGGTCGAACCCAAACCATAGTAAAGTCTCGCGCAAATGGCAACGTCCGCACGCGAAACCCACATAAGCAAATCAAACTTGGCCCCGGAGCGATATGACGCAGATCAAATGAGCGTGTGACACCGGCCGGCGCGCTCGATCGTCGGTTGCATCGCCCGCGGCCATTTCGTATACTCGGCACGCAGGACCGTCGCCGTGGCGACGCTGCGTAGGAGACGCGACGATGGCGCAAAGCGAACGGCGCTCAGCCGCATTTTTCGACCTCGATCGAACCTTGATCGACGTCAACAGCGGCCGACTCTACGCCCGCTTCGAATACCGCAACAAGCGAATCTCGACGCGTCAGCTCGCCGAGTCTTTCCTCTGGATGTCGCTCTACCACTTCTCGGTGCTCAATATCGAAAAGGCCTTCGCCAAGGCGGTGCGCCACTACCACGGGATGTCCGAGGCGGAGATCGCCGAGCGCACCTGCGAGTGGTTCAAGAGCGAGGTCGCCGAACGCCTGCAGCCCGGCGCCAAAGCGGTGATCGAGCGTCACCGCGAGCTCGGTCGGCCGACCGTGATCCTGACCAACAGCTCCGATTACCAGGCGCGGATCGCTGCGACGACCTGGGGCCTCGACGATTACATCGCCAACGAGTTCCCCTCCGACGAGCACGGCCTGCTGCTCGGTACGGTGCGCACGCCGATCTGCTACGGCCCCGGCAAGGTCACCCGCGCCGAGGAGTGGGCGGCGGAGCATCAGATCGACCTCGATCGCTCCTGGTTCTACACCGATAGCTACTCCGATCTGCCGATGCTCGAGCGCGTCGGCCATCCGATCGTCGTCAACCCCGACCCGCGCTTGCGACGTCTGGCGCGCCGCCGCGGCTGGCCGATCGAAGACTGGACGGCCGACGATGAGCACACCGACGTCAACGCGAACCCGTAGTCACTGGGGCTGGGGCTTCGCCGATCGCTTTCCCGATGGCGCCGCGCGGGCGAACCTCGGCAAGCTGCTCGGCGCGCGGCTCGGGTTCGAGGGGCTGAGCGTCGCCGAGCCCGTTCCACTCGACGCGGCGACGATTCGCGAGCCTCGGATTCAGCCACCGTCGCACTCCGCAGCGCTCTGCAGCAGCGCCCTCACCGAGCGCGCCTCGCACTGCTATGGCAAGAACTACCGCGATCTGATCCGCGCCTTCTCCGGTCGCTTCGAGAACGCCCCGGACATCGTCGCCAGGCCGACCACGGAGGCGCAGATCGCACCGCTCCTCGACTGGGCCTCGAGCGAGGGCGTCGCCGTGATCCCCTTCGGCGGTGGCACCAGCGTTTGCGGCGGCGTCGAGGGCGACGTCGGCGATCGCTATCGCGGGGTGCTCAGCCTCGACCTGACGGGCCTCGACCGTGTCCTCGAGCTCGACGACTGCTCGCGGCTCGCGCGGATTCAGGCCGGCGCGACGGTACCCCAGATCAATCGCGCGCTCGGGACGCACGGACTGGCGCTGCGTCACTATCCCCAATCCTACGAGTTGGCGACCCTCGGTGGCTACATCGCCACGCGCTCCGGTGGCCACTACGCGACGCTCTACACCCACATCGACGAGCTCGTCGCCGGGACGCGGATGCTCACGCCGAGCGGCGTCTTCGAGACTCGCTGCCTGCCCGGTTCCGGGGCCGGACCGAGCCCCGATCGCCTGGTGTGCGGATCCGAGGGAATTCTTGGCGTGATCACCGAGGCGTGGATTCGCATTCAGGCAAAGCCGATCTTTCGCGGACAAGCAAGCGTTCACTTTTCGTCGTTCTCGAACGCCGTCGAGGCGGTGCGAGCCGTCGCGCAGTCCGGGCTCAATCCAGCGAACTGTCGGCTTCTGGACCCCCGCGAGGCGGCGTTGAACATGGTCGCCTTCGACGGAAGCGCCGTGCTGATCCTCGCCTTCGAATCGGCGAGCCAACCGATCGAGGCCCTCTTGCGACAGGCGCTGGCGATCGCCACCGCCTACGAGGGGCGCTGCCCCGATGGTCCGAGGCTGCGAACGACGCGGGCGGGCGATCCCGACGAAGGCGCCTCGGGCGGGGAGGGCGCGGCGAAGAGCTGGCGCCAGGCGTTCCTCGATGCGCCCTATCTGCTCAACGTCTGCGTCAGCCTCGGTGTGATCGCCGACACCTTCGAGACCGCGGTGACCTGGAAGCGGTTTGCGGCGTTCCACGAGGGTGTGATCGCTCGCGTACGCGCCGCGATGAAAGAGGCCTGTGGGATGGGGCGGATCTCCTGCCGCTTCACCCACGTCTACCCCGACGGTCCGGCACCGTACTACACATTCCTAGCCCCAGCGCGCCGAGGCGCCGAGATCGAGCAGTGGATGGCGATCAAATCAGCCGCGGGCAAGGCCGTCGTCGACCTCGGTGGTACGATCACCCACCACCACGCGGTCGGCCGCGTTCACCGTCCGGATTACGACCGTCAGCGCCCAGAGCTCTTCGCCCGCGCGCTCTCGGCGGCGCGTCGCGCTGTCGATCCCGCGGGAATCATGAACCCCGGTGTACTGATCGACGGTTGAACCGCCGCCCTGCGGCGCGATCACTCCTGAAGGACCGCGATCGCCACTCAGCGACTGGTGTGGAGCAGTTGGTTGCGCAGGCCCGAAAAGAGTGCCAGGACGATCAGCGCGGCGATGTTCGGTAGCCAGGCGCCGATCCAGATCGGCAACGTCCCGACGAGCGAAAAGAGCTGTCCGAAGCTGAAGAGCAGCCAGAAGACGCTGATCAACAGCAACCCACCGCCGAGTAGCCCCGCTGGGCTGGTGGGCCAGGCGCTGCGGCCGACGAGAAAGAGAGCGAGCAGCGCGAAGAAGAAGCTCGCCGCCGGTAACGACGCGCGCGCATGGACGGCGAATCGGTGGTAGGGCAGCTCGCGTCCCCGACCCTCGAGCCGTCGAATCTGCTTCCAGATGCGGCGCGAGGTCATCGCCTGGGGATCCCCGATCGAGCGGCTGAAATCATCGAAGCTCTCGGGCAGCACGAGGCGTGTCGGCTTCGAATGGACGACCCGTGGGCGCAGGCGCCACTTCGAGGCACGCACGAGCGCCCAGCTCTTCGTCGCGGGTTGGTAGATCATCGCCTTGGCGTCGAGCCGTTCGACCAGTCGCTGCTCGTCGTCGAGGACGAGGCGGTACACGCCGTGGAGCGTGCGATGCTCTTCGTCCACGAAGACGATCCGATAGGTCGCCTGGCCGACGCGATACCAGGTCAGGCTGCGGTTGAAAAATGTCCAGACGCGATTGAATTTATTCAGCTTTTCGATCGTGATCGCCTGGGTCCGGGTGAAGGACCAGGGCACCGCCGCCTCGCCAAGCCAGCCGA
>JAGQJP010000479.1 GCA_020430585.1 Myxococcales bacterium
CAACGCATCGATTTCGGAAATGGCAGGCCAGCGACCAGCTCGCGCAGCTCGACGCTCAAGAGCTCACCGAGGGGCTTGCCGATGTGACGCTTGTGGATCGCCAGGTACTCGCCCTTGGCGGTTTCGACCCGCTCGACGCGGTCGGGATCGACGCCCTGTTTCTTTGCGAAACCGAGCCCCGCCGGCGTCAGCCCGCCGTTCGCGTCGAAGGCGATCCGCGCCGGCGGGCCGAGCACCTGCTCGTCCCGGTCGGCCTGGCGATCGGGCAGGCCGCGGCCGATCAAGACCAGGCGCCGCGGCGTGCCGTCGACCTCGAGCTCTTCGGCGCTCAGGCCCAAGCGGGTCAGGCGGGCGTCAAAGTCAGTGATGATGTGGTTCAGCGCGGGTTTGAGGAAACGCGCCGGCAGCTCTTCCGTGCCGATCTCGAACAGCAGCTCAGCCATGGGTCGCCTCCTTCTTCAGCAGCGGGAAGCCCATCGCTTCGCGCACCGCGAGGAAGCCCTCGGCACAGGCGCGAGCGAGCTTGCGCACGCGCAGAATATAGGCCTGGCGCTCGGTGACGCTGATCGCCCCACGAGCGTCGAGGAGGTTGAAGGCGTGGGAGCTCTTCATGCAGTAATCGTACGCTGGCAGCGGCAGGTTCGCCTCGAGCAGCGTGTTGCATTCGGTCTCGTATTCGTCGAAGAGTCGTCGGTGCATCTCGATGTTCGCGTACTCGAAGTTGAAGGTCGAGAACTCGATCTCGCTCCGATGATGCACGTCGCCGTACTTGATGTCGCCGACCCAGATCAAGTCGTAGACGTTTTCGACGTTCTGGATGTACATCGCCAGCCGCTCGAGCCCGAAGGTCAGCTCGACGGCGACCGGATCGAGCTCGATCCCGCCAGCCTGCTGGAAGTAGGTGAACTGCGTCGCCTCCATCCCGTCGACCCAAACCTCCCAGCCGAGGCCCCAGGCGCCGAGCGTCGGCGACTCCCAGTCGTCTTCGACGAAGCGGATGTCGTGCTCGAGGGGGTTGAGTCCGAGCTGTTCGAGGCAACGCAGATAGATCGACTGGATCCCCTTCGGCGCGGGCTTCATGATCACTTGAAACTGGTAGTAGTGTTGCAAGCGATTCGGATTTTCGCCGTAGCGGCCGTCCGTCGGACGCCGACAAGGCTCGACGTAGGCCACGTTCCAGGGCTCGGGACCGAGCACGCGAAGGAACGTCGCGGGGTGGAACGTACCCGCACCCTTCTCGAGGTCGTAGGGCTGAACGATGATGCATCCTTGGTCGGCCCAGAACTGCTGCAGTTTGAGAATCATCTGCTGGAAATCCACCGCGTGTAACCCTTCCGCATCGCGTTGATCAGGCCCTCCATAAAACAAGAGCCGGCGCGGAAAGTCAACGGCTTCGCTCAGCGGGTCGCGTGGATCTCACAGGTGTCGCCGCAGGGGAGGTCGAGCTGCTGCACGCTCTGAAGCGCGCCTTCGCAGGTCGGGACCCCCAGGCCTTCGAGAAACAGGGAGGTGATGCGGGCCACGCCGTTCATGTCGACGCGGATGTCGCCGAGCCCGAGGAAGGTGGCGCGGCACTTCACGAAGGTCAGCCCGGTCTGCGTCTTGAGCAGCACGTCGCCACCGCAGACGATCTCGACGCTCCAGAGCCCGTTCAGGTTGCCGCACCCGGGGCCGAGATCGAGGGGACCCTCGAGATCGACACTTCCCGCGTCGAGGGGCTGGGCGTCGGCGGCGATCAGGTCGCTCCCGCTCGAGAGGTCGTTCGGCGCGATCCAATCACCGAGGGTGATGTCCATCAGCACCGCGTCCGCCACGGGCGTCGTTCCATCGGAGCCGCTGACATCGAGCGATGTCTCGGTATCGCTCGCCGGGCCGATCGGCTCGCCGCTGATCGTCACCGTCAGCGTGTCGCTCGCCTCGTTGCCGCCCTCGTCGCGTACCGTCAAGGTCACGCTGTAGACGCCGGGCTGGCGAAAGACGAACTGGAAGCGCGGCTGGCCCTGTACGTATCGGGGTTGACGCTGATCGATTTGAAAGATCCAATAGCGAATGCGTCCGTCGGGGTCGACCGAGAGCGAGCCGTCGAAGGTGAGCGCCTCGCCCGTCCGACCGACCGACGGCCCCTCGAGGGAGGCGACGGGCTCGCGTGGGGTGTCGACGCCGCGTCGGCTGGTGCACGCCGCGGCCGCAGCGAGTAGCAGCAGCGCCCAGGGCAGGGCGCGGGCGAGGGAGCGTTGGGTGTTGCGGGTGAGCATGCACAAGAGCATAGTCCAACGCGGACCCAGCGTCAATTTCCACGGCAACCAACGACAAACCCGACGCGCTCTCTTGAGCATTTGCGGCGATCGTGGTATCTCTCGGCCAAGCTGCGAGGCGCGTGAATGAGCGAACTTTCGTACAAAGAGGCTGGCGTCGACATCGAAGCGGGCGACCACTTCGTCGACGAGATCAAAGCGATCTGTCATTCGACCTATCGCGAGGAAGTGCTCTCGCCTCTAGGCGGGTTCGGAGCGCTCTTTCGCCTGCCCACCGAGCGCTACCGCGAGCCCGTGCTGGTCTCCTCGACCGACGGCGTGGGGACGAAGCTGAAGCTCGCCTTTGCCGCCGACCGCCACGAGACGGTGGGGATCGATCTCGTCGCGATGTGCGTCAACGACATCCTCGTGCTCGGCGCCGAGCCGCTCTTCTTCCTGGACTACATGGCGACGGGGCGATTGAAGGGCGAGCAGGCGGTGGCCGTGCTGCGCGGAATCGCCGAGGGCTGCCGACAAGCGAAGTGCGCGCTGATCGGTGGAGAGACCGCGGAGATGCCCGGTTTCTATGCGCCCGGAGAGTATGACCTGGCGGGCTTCAGCGTTGGCGTCGTCGAGCGCGGTGAGGTGATCGACGGCCGCACGATTGGCCCAGGCGATCGCCTGATCGGGCTCCCGTCGAGCGGCGTTCACTCGAACGGCTTCTCTCTGGTGCGCCTCGTCCTCGAGCGCCACGCTCTGGCGCTCGGGTCTCCCTTCGACACGGCGCGTTCGCTCGCCGATGTGCTGCTCGAGCCGACGCGGATC
>JAGQJP010000480.1 GCA_020430585.1 Myxococcales bacterium
CCTCGGTCATCTGCGAGCCGCCGCGAAAGTCGATCAGCGAGTAGAGCTCTTTGATCGTCGGCAGGCGCCAGTCGCTGTAGCCAGCCAGAGAGAAGCTCGCGGCGCCGTCGACGGCCTCGTTCCAGGTGGACGACGTAGGTGCGCTCGGCGCCGCTCGTGGAGTCGCCCGTGCTGTCACCCGTGCTGTCGCTCGTGGCGTCGCTCAGCGTGATGTCGGCGTCGCTGCTGCCGATCGTCGAGCTCTTGGTGCAGCCCCCCGTGAATTCAGCCGTGCCTGCGAGCAAGAGCAGCGAGGCAAGAAGCCCCGTCGCCGCGCGGCGAGCGTTCCACCGCCGTCGGATTCGTCTATCGCGAGTCTCGCTGCGGCGTGGGTCTCCCTCGTCGAGCGTCCGCCTTTCGCCAGGACCGTGAAGCTCTCGCATCTCTCCTCCCAGGACCTCTGTTTTCTCTCATCCTACCTCCCAATCGGAGCTGAGACAAACGGTAGTACCGAGACGACCCGATCGCAGGCTCGGAATGCGCGCCTGTCGAGCCCGCTCTACCCGACGTGAGCGAAAGCTGGTAGAATCATGAGCGACCCGTACGAAGGAGGGGTGATGGCGACTCAAACGAAACTGCGCGTGTATGAAGGCGAGAACGTCGTCGTGCGCTGGGATGGTCGGCTCTGCATCCATGTCGGCGAGTGCGGTCGAGCGAAGAACGAGCTGTTCGTAAAGGGCCGCGAGCCCTGGTGCCAACCGGATTCCGTCGATGTCGCCAACGTGGAAGAGGTCATCGAGCGTTGCCCGAGCGGGGCTCTCGGCTTTGAGCGTCGCGACGGGCGCACGGCCGAAGTCGCCGAAGAGGAGAACGTCGTCGTCGTCTCGAACAACGGGCCACTCTATCTGCGCGGTGATCTGCAGATCGAGGGTGCCGACGACGAGATGCCTGGCGTCAAGTTTCGTGCGGCTCTCTGCCGTTGCGGTCAATCTCGGAACAAGCCCTTCTGTGACAACTCCCACGAAGAGACGGGGTTCTCTGACCGCGGTGCCGTCGGAGAGACGGGCGACGGCGCGGCGGACGACAGCGGGCCGTTGTTGGTGAAGCTCGCGCCAAATGGACCGCTGCTCTTGTCGGGCCCCTTCACGATCGTCGCCAGCAGCGGCCGCCGAGCCTGGCATGGAACGAAGGCAGCCCTTTGCCGTTGCGGTCAATCGCGAAACAAACCGTTCTGTGACGGCTCCCACAAGGCGTTCGGCTTCGACTCGACACGATAGCTCGGGCACCCGCTCGGAGTCCGACCTCCGAGACACACCTCGGCCTTTTTTTGGATCATCGTCGCAGCGCCCTCGGAGCGAAACGCATCTCACAGTGGCATCCGAGCGTTTCGATGTGCTATCGTCTACCTCCAAAGTGGGGTCCGACAAAACAACATAACGAGGGGAGATCATGCAGACGAAAACCCACAACCGACGACTGATCGCGCTGGTCGCCGTGTTCTCGCTGTTGGCCTTCGCGGCTTGCGGCAGCAACTCGAAGAACAGCGAGGCCGACTCGAGCGCAACAACGGACACGACGACGACAAAAGACTCGACGGGAACCGAGGACTCGACGACGACCCAAGACACGGCGGGCACCGAGGACACGACGACGACAAAAGACTCGACGGGAACCGAGGACTCCACGAGCAGTACGGACACGAGCAGCGAAGGCGATACCTCGCAGACCGACGTTTCGACCACCGGTCAAGTCTGCAGCGAGACCTTCAAGACCAACGTCGGCTGCACCGGCTTCGACGACGAGACGGCCCACGTCGGCCCGTTCACGATCACGATGGGCGGCGCGGGCTTCATCTTCATCCCGAACTGCGTGACCCTCAAGGTCGGCCAGACGGTGATTTTCAAGGTCCTCGGTGGCACGTTCCTTGCGCTGCACCCGCTGCGCCAGGTCTGTGGCCCCGTTCCCGACGTCTTCTTCACCAACCTCGACGGAGACGAGTTCAGCGTAACCTTGACGAACGAACACGTCGGTCTCTTCGGCCTGCGCTGCGGCCATCACGGCTCGAGCGACGGCACGGGTATGACCGCGCTGCTCGAGGTCGTCCCCTGACGCCAGCACCCTGGAACCGCGCACGCGACGCGGTTCGCGATCGCTTGCCGCCGCTGCCCAGGCGCTGACCGGGAGCACGCTCGGTTTTGCCGCCGCGGCCTCTCAGGGCGCCCGCAGCACCACGAACGCTACGCTTCCATCGGTGAAGGTCACCTCGACGCCAACCTCACCATCGTCGGTGAAGGGGCCAGGTTCTCCCTGCGATCGGCCTCTGCCGAAGACGAGATAGCTCGTCCGGAACGATTGAACGACCTTCTCGCTGCCGTCGCCGACGACGAGCGTGCTGCCAGCTCGCAGCAAGAGATGTAGCGCACCAGAGGTGTCACTAACCCAAAGGCACGCTTTGTTGTTGGCGTCCACCGTCGAGTCCGCTTCGCTGAGCTCGCCGAGGACCAGCACTTGGCCTTTGGCATTGATCGTGAATTCGCCGAAGCCTCCCAGAGGTGGCGCCGGGGCGGGTAGATCGGGCGCGGGAGCGTCGACCAGCACCAAAGCTCGGATCGACGTCCCCGTGTAGAGAAACAGTCCACTCGTGCCATCCTTGGCGCCGCGGAAGACGATCCGATCCGGTGGGGCCAGGATTGGCCGCGCAAACGCGGCGGTGGAGGTCATCGTCCCGCCACCCTCCACCGGATCCCCGACCCTGACGATACGTTTCGCGCCGCCCAGCTCGGTGAAGCGCCAGATCGCTAGACCGTCCTCGAAAAAGACGTCGCCCGCGTCGTTGACTCCGATCAGGAGCGGGATCCCGACGCCCGTTCCGTCAGCGACATCGCCCTCGCTCACGACCCGTGTCGGCGTGCTCGTGGAGAGGGTGTAGATCGCGTGCTCGTCATCGACGAAATCGGGGCCGGCGAGGTCGACCTCGAAGGCGACCGTTCCGTTCGAATTGATCACCAGCTCGTTTCCAACGCGATAGTAGTTGCCCGCAGCCAGTCCCAGCGCTTGGCTGGGCGTCGTGAGCGCCAATGTTGGATTGAGGCGCGAGCCCAGGAACAATCCCTGGCACTCGGCGCCGATCGTCGTGCTCTCGCAGGGCTGGAGCGGATCGGCGAGGAAGAAGAGGTAGGCCGATGCGCCATTTGGCTGCCAACGCACGACGTCCAGAAAAGAGTAGTCTCGTGATGCCGTTGTGCCGACGACGTCGGTGTCCTGGTAGCGCACCCACTCGGTCGTCGGAAATCCGCGGAAGAGGGCGGTGTAGCTCGTCGTCTTGGCTTCGAATAGCAGATCGCCGCCGTTGGCGATCCAATGCGAGTTGCTGATGCTTTCGAAGAGTGTGCCGACAGGCGCCCCGGGTACCTGATCGCCGATGCGAGCCACGACGTCGAGAGCCCCGTGCTGACTACTCATCAGCACCACGTCGTTGGTCCCCGCGACGATCCCTGGTCCGCGCAACGTAGCGAGCACGACGGACGAGCCGTTGTCGGTGAGGAAACCGTCGATCTGCGCGAACTCGATGCCGGGGCCGAGGTTCGGCGAGGTGAAGATTCGCGTCGGGATCGGCAGCGTCGTGGTCAGCGGAACGAGCGGGATCGCGGGGACGAAGTAGGTCAGGTGGGGCACCTCGATCCCGAGTAGGTCGGCGGGCTCGTTCACCGTTGTCGGCAGCATCTGCCAGGGGCCGTCGGGGGTGTGGGCGAAGTAGACCTTGATCTCGTTCTCGCTGCGCCCTTGGGGCACGAGCGCCGCCTCGTAGGGCAGCGTGACCGGGACGAGGCTGGCAAAGAGCGTGTGAGCTTCGTTGGCGGTGATCTCCACCGTCGGGCCGACGCGGATCACGTTCGGTGGGCAGATCGTGTCGGCGAGCTGCCGAATCGTGATCGTCTTGTCGCTCTCGAGGGCGCTCGGCGGGATTTCGATCTGCACACCGGCGCTCGCGACGGTTCCACCGCTGGTGCCGACGCTCTTGGAGACCTCGGGGATCACGATCGAGGTGGTGCCACAGCTCGAGACCGTCGCGTCACCCGAGATGTCGCTCGATAGGGCGTCGACCGTGGCGTCCTCCTCCAAGTCGCCTGTCGCGCCGCCGTCGGTCGTCTCCCCGAGACCTGCGTCGTCCTGGCCATCGACGCCGCCGAGGGAATCCGACTCGTTGGTCAGATCGCCGCTGACGTCGACGGGTCCGGCGTCGCTCGAGACCGATTTGCCGCCGCACGCCGCGATGGCGAGGAGCAGGCCCCCGCCCAGTACAAGAATCAGTAACGTTTTCCAATGGTTCACTGTTCGCATCCAGATGCTCGTTGGATTGAATTCACGACCGCAACGAGAGTAGCGCAGGGTGCCAAAAGGCGTCAACACGTCGATTTCGAACCCCCGATTGGGGGCTTGCGCCGAACATCGTCGCAGGGCATGATAGTGCGATACGATGGAAAAGACGACGGCCGACATCCTCTGGGTCACCATTTCCGCTGCGCTCGTGTTCATCATGCAGCCCGGCTTCATGTGCCTCGAGTCGGGGATCACCCGCTCGAAGAACAGCATCAACGTCGCGATCAAGAACATCACCGACTTCGGCGTTTCGGTCGTGCTCTTCTGGCTCGTCGGCTTCGGTCTGATGTTCGGCGCCTCCTCGGGCGGCTGGTTCGGCCGCGACCTCTTCGCGGTGCCGATCGGCAAGGGCGACGCCTGGCTCTCGACCTTCTTCGTCTTCGAGGCGATGTTCTGTTGCACCGCGACGACGATCGTCTCGGGGGCCGCGGCGGAGCGAATGCGCTTTGTCGGCTACATCGTCGTGACGATGATCCTCTCGTCGTTGATCTATCCGGTTTTCGGCCACTGGGCCTGGGGCGGAGCCTTCGATCCGAAGAACATCGGTTGGTTGCAGAAGCTCGGCTTCGTCGACTTCGCCGGATCGACGGTGGTGCACAGCGTCGGGGGCTGGACAGCCCTCGCCGTCGTGTTGGTCCTCGGTCCGCGGATCGGCCGCTTCGGCGACGACAACCTGGTGCGCCGGATCACCGCGAACAACCTGCCGATCTCGATCCTTGGCGTGATGCTGCTCTGGTTCGGCTGGTTCGGCTTCAACGGTGGCAGCACCCTCTCGATGTCCAAAGAGGTGGCGGGTGTCATCGCCAACACGATGCTCTCGGGCGCGGCCGGCGGGATGACCTGCTTGGCGATCGGGATGGTGCTGCGCAAGTTCGCCGACGTCACGCTGCTGATCAACGGCTCGTTGGCTGGGCTAGTGGCGATCACCGCGCCCTGCCACGCCGTCGGCGTCTTCGACGCGCTCGTGATCGGCGCCGTCGGCGGGCTCGCCGCCCTCCTCGTCGAGCGGCTGCTCGAGTGGTTGCGGATCGACGACGCCGTGGGCGCGATCCCGGTACACCTCGGCGGGGGCGTCTGGGGCACGCTCGCGGTAGCGCTCTTCGGCGATCCCGCCGTACTCGGCACCAAGTTGAGCTTCTGGGGTCAGCTCGAGGCGCAGCTCTTGGGCATCGTCGCCGCCTGCGCGTTGGCGTTCGGCGTAATGTACGTGCTGCTACGCTTGCTCAACCGGCTGTTGCCGCTGCGGGTCAGCGCTGAAGACGAGCACGTCGGGCTGAACATCTCCGAGCACCAAGCGACGACCGAGCTCTACGACTTCTTCCGGGTGATGGAGATCCAGAAGAAGACGGGCGATCTCACGGTCCGCGTGCCCGTCGAGGAGTTCACCGTCGTCGGACAGATCTCTCAGCGCTACAACGAGGTGATGGACGCCCTTCAACAGGCGGTCGCCCGCGCCGAGACGATCGTGCGCACCGCCAAGGATGGCATCATCACCTTCACACGGCAGGAGTACACGATCGTCTCGCTCAACCCCGCCGCGGTCGCGGTCTTTGGCTATCCCGAGACCGAGGTTCAGCGCCTGCCGTTGACGAGCCTGCTCGACCACGATGGCCACAAGCCGAACCTCGCCGATCTCTCGGGCACAGGCTATCACGAGCTGAACGGGCGTCGCAAAGACGGGACGACCTTTCCCCTCGAGGTGGCGATCAGCGAGCTGAGTGAGGGTGGCGAGCATCTCTACTCGGGCGTCGTGCGTGACATCACGCTGCGCAAGAAGGCGGAAGAGCAGCTGAAGGCGGCCAAGGCCGAGCTCGAGCGGCTGGTGATCACCGACGAGCTGACGGGCCTGGCCAATCGGCGCCACGTCGATGAGGCGATCGAGCACGAGATTCAGCGCGCCCAGCGCTACGGCCGCCCGTTCTCGGTGGCGCTGATCGACCTCGACGAGTTCAAGCTCGTCAACGACTACCTCGGCCACGGCGTCGGCGACATCGTGCTGCAGCTCGTCGGCAAGCGCCTGAGCGCGATCGGGCGAGAGACCGATCTGTTGGCGCGCTACGGCGGAGACGAGTTCGTCGCTCTCTTGCCCGAGACCGACGGCGAGGGCGCTCGAGAGATGGCCCGCCGCTTCGCCGAAGCGGTGCGCGCCCTGCGCCGCGATGAGGGGGCGATCGATTTCGACGTCACCGCCTCGATCGGCGTCGCCACATTTGGTGGCGAGCTCCGTTCCCGCGCGGCGCTCCTCGCCGCGGCCGATCGCGCGATGTACGCCGCCAAACGCCAGCGCGGCGACGGTGTCGCCAGCGCCGATTGACGCGCTACGCTGCGGCGTTTCGTTGCCTCGCTCCACTCTCCACCG
>JAGQJP010000481.1 GCA_020430585.1 Myxococcales bacterium
CGACCGAGGTGACGAAGATCGGTGTCACGAAAACCGCTGCGCCAACGAGCGTGCGCACGACGAATTCGCGACGCGTCGTCCCGTCGACGGTGGGGTCGTCGGCGGCGGGCGTACCGCCGTTCGGGTCCTTCGGTTCCTTCTGATTCGCCATACACCAACCCCTTCATCGCGCTCTCATCGAGCGCCGGGCAGTCGAGATGCTCGGGTACGCTGTGGACGATTGATCGGAGTATAGAGTCGAGCCCCCGGTCGGTCAAGCAGCTTCGCCCATGCGCTCGACTGCGGCAAACGCGCAGGGGCGAGCGTGAACCCAGCCTCCGACTGCCGGCGAGGGTGCCGTCGGAACGTGGTCAGGATTCGCGATTGCCGATGTGCAGGCCGCACTCTTTCTTGGTCGACTCCTCCCACCACCAGCGGCCTTCGCGCTCGTGCTGCCCGGGCCCTACCGCGCGTGTACAGGGCTCGCAGCCGATCGAGACGAAGCCCCGGTCGTGGAGCTCATTGTAAGGCACGTCGTTGGTGCGAATGTACCCCCAGACCTTGTGCGAGCTCCACGCGGCGAGTGGGTTGAACTTGACCAGGGGCCCATCGAGCCCGCGAAAGGTCGAATCCAGCTGGACGACGGGCACATCGGTCCGCGTGGGCGATTGATCGCGGCGTTGGCCCGTGATCCAGGCTCGATAGCCCGCGAGGGCGCGGCGTAGCGGTGCGACCTTGCGCAACGCGCAGCACTCGCCGTGTCCATCGCGATAGAACGAGAAGAGTCCTTTTTCGCTGACCAGCTCACGAACCGCGTCCCCCTCCGGCGACCAGACGTCGATCGCGATCCCGTAGTGCTCGCGCACGCGCTCGATGAAGCGCATCGTCTCGGGGTGCAGGCGGCCCGTGTCGAGGGTGAAAACGCGAAATGGCAGGTCGAGCTCTACCGCCATGTCGATCAGCACCACGTCTTCGGCGCCGCTGAAGGAGATCGCGCACGTCTCGCCGAAGCGAGTCAGCGCCTCCTGCAGAATCGTGCTCGGGGCGCGAAGCTCCAATTCGGTGGCCAACGCCGCCAGCTCTTCCCCATCGACCATCTCGAACCTCCTTCGCTCAGGCGAATCATCTTACGCGATGACGACCGAGAATTCCAAGCGCCGAGAGACGTGCGGAGGGAACCGAAAGGCGGCACCGCCAGCGCAGGCGTGGCCAACGACGAGGCCGGCGTCTTACTGAAACACGAACGAGGTGTGGTAGCGGCCCCACGACGTCGTCGAGACGCCGTGCTGGCTCGTACCGAGGTAGTTCGGTTGTCCCCCGATGATCTTCAGCCTGACGATCCCGCCGGAGGCGAAGCTGATCTTGCCAGCGTGAACCGCCGCCACGCAGACGCCGGAGTCGATCGTGTAGACGCCCGTCCCGTACACCGATTTCCCCGGGGTCCCGCCCGCAGGACAGTGGAACCTCAGGACACGCCCGATCTGTCCCTTGTAATTCGAGACCGAGGTACGCCACGTCGCCGTGATGACCCCGCCCCGTACGAAGACGAACGAGGTGTGGTAGCGGCCCCAGGAGCGGGTCGAGACACCGTGACGAGACGAGCCGACATACGCCGCCAGACCCGGCGTGATGCGAATCTTGACCACCCCGCCGTTGCCCGGATTGATCAAGCCCGCGTGGACGGCGGCAACACAGATTCCCGAATCGACCGTATAGCTGCCGGTGCCGTAGACGCTCTTGCTCAGGCTCCCCCCTGCCGGGCAGATGAACGAAAACGTGGCGCCGATCGACGCCTTGTATGCGAGCGCATTCGAGGACCAGTTGATCGGGATCGCCGCATGAGCTGACGCCCCCAAGAACAGCGCAATCGCCACACTAGCGACGCATATCGAGATTTTCTTCATGGTCTCCTCCCTTTGCTTTGACGAATGGCTTCTGCCGTGGATCGCCGTGTCGCGACCCATCTGCTCACCACCCTGTACGACGTTGCCGCACCACGATAACACACGACACCCGGTCTTGGCAAAACGACACCAATGGTCGTCCAGTTCGACGCGAGATCCGCGTCCATCGAGGGAAAATCATGGCGCAAAATGGACTGATGCGCGGGAGGGGGGTCAGGTTGGCAGAACGTCTTCGACGCTGGCGAAGAGATCGGAGCGCCAGCGAACGAGATCGCTCGTTCCGTTGTGCATCGCTTCGGTCTCCGCGAGAACCGCCGCGAGATCGACGAGCCAGCAGTAGGGATCGGCCGCCGATCGAGAGGCGCTCGCCGGGGGCATCGGAAACGGCGTGAGCCAGGCCGCCATCTTGTCGTTCTCGCCAGCCAACAGCGCCCGCACGGCGACGTAGGCCAACCGGCTGCCGAGGATCCGGTCGAAAGCCGACGGCCGCCCCCCCCGCACGACGTGACCGAGCACCGTCAGTCTCACCTCGAGGGTGTCGAGCTTCTCGCCGAAGCTGTCACGGAACCGCGCCTCGACCATCTCTTTGAGTCGCTCGGTCGAGACCTTCGTCCCTTCGGCCTTGATCACCAGCACGCGCTTGGGGCGATCGCTGCGGCTACGCGCCTTGGCCACGGCCTTGGCGACGGTCTCGACGATCGCCGCTTCGTCCTTGGACGATTCGGGAAAGAGAACCGCATCGGCGCCCGCCGCGACGGCGGCCGTCATCGCCAGGTACCCGCAGTCGCGTCCCATCACCTCGACGATGAAGGTCCGATCGTGGGCGGACGCCGTGTCGGCGATCTTGTCGCACGCCTCGACGATCGTGTTCATCGCCGTGTCGACGCCGATCGACATCCCCGTCAGGCCGACGTCGTTGTCGATCGATGCGGGCACACCGATCACCCGCAAACCGAAGCCTGGCGCTTCTCGAGGGTCGATCAGCTTGTGGGCGCCCGTCAACGAGCCATTCCCACCGATCACGAGCAACCCCTCGATCCCCGCGGCGCCCAGGATCTCTCGCGCTTTGTTGCGGCCCTCGATGGTGACGAACTCGGCGCAGCGTGCCGAGCCCAGAACCGTACCGCCCTCTCGTTGGATCTGGTCCACATCGCCCGCTGTCAGCGGCGCCATGCGGCCCGCCAACAACCCCTTGTAGCCATGCTGGATTCCGATGACCTCGACGCGCTGGCTCAGCAAAAACGCGGTCGCCGCGCGGATCGCGGCGTTCATCCCGGGCGCATCACCCCCGCTGGTCAATATTCCGACGCGACGCATCGTTCCCCCCGTCGTTTCTCGGCACACCGTGAGTATAGCCCCGGCGCGTCGTCGCTCGCAAGGCCCTCCGGCGCAACCCCGGGCGCTCGTTCAGTTCGCCACAGCGTGGACCAGCGGGACGCTCGCCTCTTTTTCTTTCTGTTGGATTTTCCAAAGGTTGGCATAGACGCCCGCCGACGCGAGCAGGCTGTCGTGATCGCCGCGCTCGACGATCCGACCCTTCTCCATCACCAGGATCTCGTCGGCGTCGGCGATCGTGCTCAAGCGGTGGGCGATCACCAGGGTCGTATGATTCGCGGCGACGTCGGCGAGGGCGTTCAAGATCGCCTGCTCCGACTCCGAGTCGAGGGACGATGTCGCTTCGTCGAAGATCAGGATCGTCGGACGTTTGAGAATCGCCCGGGCGATCGCCACCCGCTGCTTTTCGCCCCCCGACAGCTTCAACCCCCGCTCGCCGACGACGCTCTGGTAGCCTTTGGGCAGGCTTGCGATGAAGTCGTGGATCTGCGCCATCTTCGCCGCCTGCTCGATCTCCTCCTGCGTCGCGTCGAGGTTCGCATAGCGCAGATTGGCGTAGATCGTGTCGTTGAAGAGCACCGTGTCCTGGGGCACGATCCCGATCGCCCGGCGCAACGAGTCTTGCGAGACGCGGCGAATATTCTGCCCGTCGATCCGAATCTCGCCGCGATCGACGTCGTAGAAGCGGAACAAGAGGCGCGCCAGCGTCGACTTGCCCGACCCGCTCGCGCCGACGACCGCGACCTTGCGCCCTGCCGGGATGCGAAAGGAGATCTCGAAGAGCACCTGTCGGTCGCCGTCGTAGCCGAAATCGACCGTGTCGAAGACCACCTCGCCCGCGCGCACGTCGAGCGCCGCGGCGTCGGCATCGTCGACGATCTCGGGCGGGATCTCGAGCAGGTCGAACATCCGCTCCATATCGGCGAGGGCGTTCTTGAGCAGGCTGTAGATCGTGCCGAGAAAGCCCAACGGCATGAAGAGCTGAAGCAGGAAGGCGTTGACCGCCACCAGATCGCCGATGCTCATTCGCCCCGCGAGAACGCCGCGCGCGGCGAGGATCATCGTCACCGTCACGCCCGAGGCGATGATCAGCCCCTGTCCGACGTTGAGCACCGAAAGGGACGTCTCGGTTTTGACCGCCAGGTTTTCCCAGCTCGCCAATCCGGCGTTGTACTGCTCGACCTCGTGCCCCTCGTTGTTGAAATACTTCACCGTCTCGTAGTTGAGCAAGCTGTCGATCGCGCGGTTCGACGCCTCGGAGTCGAGGCGGTTCATCTCGATGCGGAAGCGCATGCGCCACTGGGTGACGCTGAAGGTGAAGACGCCGTACGCCAGGAAGCAGATCAACGTGACGACCACGAACCAGACGTCGTAGGTGAACAGGAGGATCGTCAGCACCATCGCCAATTCGGCGATCGTCGGCAAGAGATTGAAGAGCAGATAGCTCAGAAGCGAGCTGACGCTGCTCGTGCCGCGTCCGATGTCGCGGGCGATCGCCCCGGTCTTGCGCGTCAGGTGGAATCGCAACGAGAGCGAGTGGAGATGTGAAAGAACGCGCGTCGCGATCTGCCGCATGATCCCGTGGCGCACACGAGTGAAGACCACGGACTGGATCTGCCGAAAGAGCGTCGAGACGAGACGCAGCGCGCCGTAGGCGATCAGCATCCCGAGGGGCAGCACCAACACGAGCTGGGCGCGCGAGTCGAGGGCGTCGACGATCGCTTTGAGCAGTAGCGGTACGGCCACGGTCGCCGCCTTCGCCAGCAAGAGCAGAACGACGGCGAGTGCCACGCGCTGGCGGTGCGCGCCGATGAAGGGAAACAAGCGCTTGATGATCGACCAATCGAGGCGCGCCTTGACCGAGTCATCCGTCGGGGCGTGATGGCTCATGCAGAGCAAGGTAGGGTCGATCGTCGAAAAGGCAACCCCGGGTCGGCGAGAAATCCCGATTCGCTCCGGAGCGTAACCACTCGGCACCGGCGCACGAAGAGTCTGTAGCAACTCGAGCCCCCGAGGTACCATGTTTGCACGATTGGTCCCCTTCCTCTGTGTTAGCCTTCTCGCA